>CAJTLR010000042.1 GCA_910577185.1 uncultured Acetatifactor sp. | reverse complement strand
GAAGAGGCGTCCGGCTCACCCTTGATCAACTCTTTGCCCGAAAAATCCATGATCACACCGCCGTCAGGGGAGGGCGTGATGAAACTGTCATGTTTTTCTGCCGTTATACCGGTCAGCGGCTGAAACCAGTGTGTAAAATGAGTCGCGCCTTTGGACAGCGCCCACTCTCTCATTGCCATGGCCACCCCATGGGCTACGCCGATGTCAAGCTCGGTTCCCTGGTCGATGGTCTTTTTCAGGGACGCATAGACCTGATCCGATAAAGTGGCTTTCATGACTCTGTCATCGAATACCAGGCTTCCAAAATAATCTTTTACTGTTTCCATAATATACTCTCCTTTGCAGTTCCGGCTTCCTCTGTTTGCCTATGTGTTTCCTCCCTTTATACAAAAAACAAGACGCCTTTCATGGCAGACACAAATGCTGCAGCCTGAAAGACGTCTTTGCCTTTTCGTATATAAGATTGTTTTTTATATGTCCTAAGTTATACACCTGCAAGTTTTCTTTGTCAACCCCTTTTTGCATTTTCCGGGCTGCCTTTTTTGTAACAGTCCAGCGGCCTATCCGAGCTGTTACTTTTTTTCGCAACGTCCTGCACAAAATAGAACTTTAAGTTTCACCTTGACAAAATGCAGGTTTCGGAGTATGATACTGAAAATGAGCAAAGGCGTTCATTTTGGTGCAAGCAAGTATCTGTGCCAAAATAAATGCCTTTGCTCTATTCTATTTTCCCGAAAGGCAGGATACTGATATGAAACTGGAAGGCCAGGTACGAATCCCCTCCGGATGTGCAATCGCCGCTGTCATTTCCCGTGAAGGAAACCGAATGTCCGGCGAGATGATCACCAATGCCATGAAGCCCATGCACGACCGTTCCAACGGACTTGGGGGCGGTTTTGCCGGTTACGGCATTTATCCTGAGTATAAGGATTTTTATGCATTACATCTTTTTTTTGACCAGCGTGCCACACGAAAAGACTGTGAAGCATTCTTAAAAGAACAGTTTGAAATTGTAAAATCGGAAAGGATACCCACGCGCAAGATTCCGGCAATCACCGACGAGCCTATTATATGGCGATACTTTGCCGCGCCTCTTAAGTCCGTGCTTGCCGATCTGCAGCTTGACGAAAAAGAATTTGTTGCCCGTACCGTGATGAAAATAAACACCGGACTGAAAGGAGCCTATGTTTTTTCCAGCGGCAAAAACATGGGTACTTTTAAGGCTGTGGGTTTTCCGGAAGATGTGGGCACATTTTATCGATTAGAAGAATATGAAGGGTACTCCTGGACGGCCCATGGACGATATCCTACCAACACACCCGGATGGTGGGGCGGCGCTCATCCGTTTGCACTGCTGGACTGGTCCGTTGTCCACAATGGCGAGATTTCCTCCTATGATGCCAACCGCCGTTTTATAGAAATGTTCGGATATAAATGCACTCTGCAGACAGACACGGAAGTTATCACCTATGTAATGGATTATCTGATTCGTGTTCAGGAACTCACTCTCGCTGAAGCGGCAAGTGTAATTGCCGCACCTTTCTGGAGTACCATCGAAGGGAAAACGGATCCGGAAGACAGGCACAAGCATACATATCTTCGGACAATGTTTCCCAGTCTGCTGATTACAGGGCCTTTTTCCATTGTCCTTGGATTCAACGGCGGTCTCATGGCTCTCAATGACCGCCTGAAGCTGCGTTCCATGGTAGTGGGCGAAAAGGATGACATGGTGTTTATCGCCAGCGAAGAAGCCGCTGTCCGGGCTATGGAACCGCAGGCGGAAAATATCTGGGCTCCTGCAGGCGGAGAACCTGTCATTATCAAAGTAAAGGACGGTGGGTTTTGATGAGTGTGGAATTTGTCTATCCCGAATTTGAAATAATCAGAAACACGGAACGATGTACTGCCTGCCGTATATGCGAACGCCAATGCGCAAACAAAGTTCACTCCTTTCGGAAAGAGCGGGACGTAATGGAGGCAGATGAAACCAAATGCGTCAATTGCCAGCGTTGTGTATCCTTCTGTCCCACAAGAGCATTGAAAATCGTAAAAAGCGATTGTACCCTCCGGGAAAATGCAAACTGGCAGAATGAAACCATCAAAGAGATTTACCGGCAGGCCAATAGAGGCGGCGTACTGCTGTCCTCTATGGGCAATCCCAAACCGCTGCCTGTTTATTGGGATAAGATTTTAATCAATGCCTCCCAGGTGACCAATCCGCCCATAGATCCTCTGAGAGAGCCTATGGAAACCCGTGTGTTCTTGGGTAAAAAGCCTGAAAAAGTCCAGCGTTATCAAAACGGTAAATTAAAATATGAATTGCCTCCCCAAATGGAACTATCCATGCCAATCCTGTTTTCGGCAATGAGTTATGGTTCTGTCAGCTACAATGCACACGCCTCCCTTGCACGTGCGGCAAAGGAACTGGGTATCTTCTATAATACAGGCGAGGGCGGCCTGCATGAAGACTTTTATTGCTATGGGAAGAACACCGTTGTCCAGGTGGCCTCAGGCCGTTTTGGTGTTCATGAAGAGTATTTGAAAGCCGGCTCCGCCATCGAAATAAAAATGGGACAGGGCGCAAAGCCCGGTATCGGAGGACACCTGCCCGGCCACAAGATTGTCGGCGACATTTCACGCACCCGCATGATTCCCCAGGGCTCGGATGCCATATCTCCGGCTCCCCACCACGACATTTATTCCATTGAAGACCTTTGTCAACTTGTGTTTTCATTAAAAGAGGTCACCGAATATAAAAAGCCCATCATTGTAAAGGTTGCCGCCGTGCATAATATTGCGGCAATCGCCAGCGGCATCGCCAGAAGCGGTGCGGACATCATTGCCATCGATGGTTTCCGCGGCGGTACCGGCGCCGCGCCTACCCGTATCAGAGACAATGTAGGCATTCCTGTTGAACTTGCATTGGCGGCTGTAGACAGCCGGCTTCGTGAGGAAGGCATTCGTAATCATGTTTCCCTTATTGTGGGCGGGTCTGTCCGCAGCGCTGCGGATGTGGTAAAAGCCATCGCTCTGGGCGCTGATGCCTGCTACATTGCAACGGCAGCCCTGCTTGCTCTCGGCTGTCATCTCTGCCGCACTTGTCAAAGCGGTAATTGCAACTGGGGAATCGCAACCCAGCGCCCTGAACTCGTAGAACGTCTCGATCCCGATGCAGGCAGCAGGCGTCTTATTAATCTGATGAATGCCTGGCGGCATGAAATCAAAGAGCTTATGGGCGGTATGGGAATCAACTCCATCGAATCCCTGCGCGGCAATCGCCTGATGCTCCGCGGAATCAGCATGACCGACAAAGAACTTGAGATCCTTGGCATCTCTCATGCGGGAGAGTGAAAAATTTTAAAGGTATGGTATCTTATTATGTTATTGAATGCAAAAAATCTCCATTACAGAGCTTTAAATGAAGCTCTCCGCAAAACCTCCGATGACTGCACTGTCACCGAATGCTGCGGGCAGCGCTATATTGCAGCCGGAATGTCCGCCAAAAACATTACAATCAGCGGTACTCCGGGCAATGCCCTGGGCGCTTATCTGAACGGCGCCACTATTACAGTCCATGGAAATGCCCAGGAGGCCGTGGGCGATACTATGAATGCAGGCAAAATCGTGGTTCATGGCAATATCGGCGATGCCGCCGGTTACGCCATGAGAGGCGGAAAAATCTTTGTCAAAGGGAATGCCGGCTACCGTGCGGGTATCCATATGAAGGCCTATGAAGAAAAGAAACCCCTTATGGTAATCGGCGGTACGGCAGGAAGTTTTCTTGGCGAGTATCAGGCGGGCGGCGCCATCGTCGTTCTTGGTCTGGGCGCAAAGGACAATGAAATCGTAGGTTACTTTCCCTGTACAGGGATGCACGGCGGTAAAATGTTCCTGCGCTCTGACTGCAGGAATGTAAAATTTCCAAACCAGCTTACCGCCCGTGCTGCAGACAAAACCGACTTAGAAGAATTAAATGTGTATGTGTCTGAGTACTGCGATTTGTTCGGCTATAATCTTCATGAGGTGTTGTCCTCGCCCTTTACTGTCATTACCCCCGACAGCAAAAGTCCCTACAAACAGATGTATGTGGCAAACTAAACTGCAGGCCGCGGGGATTTATGACAGAAAAATGGGCAAAGATATCTTGCCGGCGGGCAGCAGTCGGTATTCGCGGCGAATTTTACTGGAGTATGGTATCAATCATGGAAAGGAATGGGTAAGATAGTATGAAGTATTCAAAGGAAGAGGTAATACAGTACGTAAGAGAGGAAGATGTTAAATTTATCCGCCTTGCCTTTTGTGACGTGTTTGGCAGACAAAAAAATATATCAATTATGGCAGAGGAGCTTCCTCGTGCCTTTGAATACGGAATTGCCTTTGATGCCTCTGCCATCGCAGGATTTGGCGATGAAACAAGGTGTGATCTGCTGCTCCATCCCGATGCAGAAACCTTAATGCCGCTTCCGTGGCGCCCGGAACACGGACGAGTAGTGCGGATGTTTTGCAGTATTTCCTATCCTGACGGCACGCCATTTGAATGCGACACCCGCAGTTTACTGCAAAAAGCAATGGATGATGCCGCGAAAGCAGGTTTTGAGTTTATGTTCGGCGCCGAACAGGAATTTTATCTCTTTCCCTTAGACGAATGGGGCAGGCCGACCAAAATCCCATACGACGAAGCTGGATATATGGACATAGCGCCTGAAGACCGGGGAGAAAATATCCGTCGTGAAATATGTCTTACGCTGGAGCAAATGGGAATTCGTCCCGAAAGCTCACACCACGAGGAAGGTCCGGGGCAGAATGAGATTGACTTTCGCTATTCCGATGCCATTACTGCGGCGGACAACGCCATGACATTTCAAACCGTGGTAAAAACCGTTGCCCACCGGAATGGCCTGTATGCAGATTTTTCCGCCAAACCGCTTGATACTGAACCGGGAAGCGGATTTCATATCAATATATCTGTAAAACCCAATGAAAACTCAAGAAATCTTTATTATGTAATTGCCGGTATTCTTGAGAAAATTGAAGAAATGACCTTGTTCTTGAACCCGAACGAAAATTCCTATAAACGCTTTGGCCAAAATAAAGCCCCCGGCTTTATTTCGTGGTCAAAGGAAAACCGCTCTCAACTGGTCCGTATTCCGGCTGCCATAGGAGAATACTATAGGGCCGAACTTCGTTCTCCTGACCCTGCTGCAAATCCATATCTGGCATTTGCACTTATGATCTACGCCGCTCTTTACGGACTGCAAAACAAACCTCACATGCCGGAGGCTGCAGACATCAATCTGTATAAAGCCCATCCTGCAGATTTGGCAAAATTCAGGAAACTGCCCGTGGATCTTCGTTCGGCGTGCAAAATTACTGCGGCAAGTGAGTTTATCAAGGCCCACGTTCCTGCGGCAATCCTGGACATCTATTGCAATCAATGAATGGAAAAAACGAAAAAGGAGGCGTACAAAATGAGTCTTAGGGAACGGATATACAGTGTTCTGATCGTTTCTGCAACAGAGAATCTAAATACCGCTCTAACCGCTCTGCTCCCCGAATCCAAGTACGCACCTGTTCATATCATGTCAAGCATCAGCGCTGCAAAAAGAACCTTTTCCCAACAAGCATATGATTATGTCATCATCAACTCTCCCTTACCGGACGATATCGGGACAAGATTCGCCATAGATACATGTCATTCTGGAGGAACCGTCGTTCTGCTGTTGGTCCGTGTGGAACTTCACGCAGATATATACGACAAAGTCGCCGGGCACGGCGTTTTCACACTTCCGAAGCCAACTTCCAGACAAACAATCATTACAGCTCTCAGTTGGATGACAAGTGCAAGAGAACGGCTCCGCCAGGCAGAGAAGAAAACGCTTTCTATTGAGGAAAAAATGGAAGAAATCCGCATTGTAAACCGTGCAAAGTGGCTTCTTATAAGTGAGACAAAGATGGACGAGCCGAATGCACATCGTTACATAGAAAAACAGGCAATGGATCGCTGTGTTTCCAAGCGTGAGATTGCCTTGGAAATCATTAAGACATATTCATAAAAGCAATCCATCCCCTGCACATACCCTGCTATTGCGGCACGGACAAACCGATCGGACTACTGCTTTGGTAAAGGCATGCTTCCTGGCGCAGCCGATAATATCCCGGCAGACAAGGGACTGATATCAAAACCAGTCCCCGCCATTTCTGCTGCTTTTGCAGCGCTTTACCGTCTCCTTATGACTCACTACAGCTTCAGACCTTTCAGCAAATCTGCCAGGGAGGTTCCCACAGACTTGCCGGAGCTATACTCTGCCGCCATTTTCTCTTCCACAGGATCCGGCTCAGCATTCTCTGCCACTGCCTTCATGCTCAGACTGATCTTGTTATGATTGGTATTGAGCACCTTGGCCCTGACCGTGTCGCCCACCTTCAGTACCTCGGAAGGATTCTTGATCCGCTTCTGGCTGATCTGTGAAATATGTACCAGACCGCTTAAGCCCCCGCCCAGGTCAACAAATGCGCCATAAGGCATCAGGCTTTCCACCCTGCCCTCCAGCACGCTGCCGGGCACCAGCATGGATATCTTCTGGTTCAGCTTTTCCGCCGCCCTTTCCTTCAGCACATCCCGCGCGGAAAGAACCAGTTTCTTCTTCTCCTTTTCCACGGTGATAACGCGCACATCCATGTCTTTCCCCACGAAGCTGCTTAAATCTTCCACATATTCCAGGGATAAATGGGATGCGGGTATAAAGCCCCTGATGCCTTCCAGGTAAGCCACTACACCCTTGTTCACCACTTCGCTTACCTTTACGGAAAGTATGGTTTTTTCATCCAGATATGCTTTCAGCTTATCCCAGCCGATGACTTCCGCGGCTTCCACGCAGGACAGACGAATGTTGCCTGCGCCATCATCCTTCTTAATCACGGTGCCTTCCACTTTATCGCCCACATGTACATCATTTGCCAGGGAAAATGCAGGGTCACGGCTCATGTCTGCCGCTTTGATCACCCCCGGCGCATAATAATTCAAATCCAGTGTGACTTCCTCTTCACTTACATGAATCACGGTTCCGGAAAGTATGTCCCCCTCATTGATCACACGGAAGGATGCCTCCAGCTCCTTGTGGTAATCTGCCATGGTTTCCACGGGCTCTGCCGATTTTTCTGCCTCCGCTGCCTGTGCCTCCACAACATTGCTTTTGATTTCTGTTTCCATAATGCCCTCCTACTCTTCTGCCGCAGCCGGAAAGTCCCTTCAGGCTTGCCATGTAATCCATGCAGTCTTTCTTCCGATGCCGGCTGCCCGGCAATTACTATATGAGACATTCTATCACGCTTTCACGAGAAAATACAATAGCTTTCGGCTTTTTTCCTACAGAATTTCATGTTTTCCCCCGGATATCCGGCGTACTTTCTTTTCCCGGCCTCATCCCTGTCCTCCAGAAGCCACTCCTGCCGAAACGGAATTCCGTGCTCCAGCAGGGCGCGCCGGAAGCCGCAAAACCGGTCCATGATACTGCTCGCGGCATGTATGGAACCCACATATGCCATCCGTGTAAAGCCTCTCTCAAACAAGTACTCCGTCATCAGATACATACCGTAAAATCCTTCCATCACCACTGCATCTTCTGCAATATCCTTATAATAAAAGTCCAGAAAAACCACCGGAATCTTCACGCTGCGCTGCAGGAAACCGATATACTCCCTCCGGTCTCTCCCATGACAATGATCCCGTCCACCGCGCCTTCCTGCGCAAAGCAGGGAAGTTTCCTCTCCCGCTCAGCATCCTGTTTTAAAATTTCTGCCAGCACCATGCAGCCTTTTTCCGGAGCTTCCATGGCCATCTCAAGCTATATTTTCCAATAAAATTAATTAATTTATCAACAATTATTGCTATTTATATATAATTATTGCAAAATATGTATATTTCATCCATTTTCACAATAATTCCCCCTATTTTTGGTCTATTTGACGATATCTTTTTGTACTCATTTCCTATATAATCAAACTGTAATACTTTAGTTTTAAGTGATTTTCTTGCGTATCTAACCCTTGTCTCTGCCAGAAGCAAAACAATAAATTAGTATTACTATAACGGATACCCCACAAGGAGCCAAAGCTTTATGACCAATACCGATATCTACAAGCCGAGTTTATCATTGTTATCCCAAATGGGAATCCAGCTGGTCACCTTTCATCCAGAAGCGGAAGTCCTGAACTATCTTCTGTATCGTACTTCCCTGGAATCCGGCATGGTCACAAGTCCCCTTTCCTATTATACCGCGGCGCACCCCGGGTTCGGCCTTCTGCGTCTGAAATCAGGCTCCCTGGTTTACACCACCTTTTCCCGGGAGAGCTCCATCACCTTGTCGGGAAACTGTCTTCTGCTGTTTGACTGCCAGTACCCATACCGGATCCGGATCAAAGGCAGCGCAGAATACGACATCCTCCATTTTTCCGGTTTTGTGCAGATTTATTTCCAGCAATACCTGGCCTCCCGGAAACCGTTCTGGCTTCATACCCCCGCTGTGGGAACGGCCTGTGAGCTTCTTCCCCTTTTTGACGGGAGGGAACAGAATCCCGTTCTCTCCCATATGCTGCTCACAAAGCTGCTGTCAGAAATGGCACTGGAAAATATGGCGCCGGAAAGAAATATCCCGTCCTGGCTGGCCGACCTGCGTTCGGAACTGGAGACACGGTATTTCCACAAATATACCCTGGAGGAACTGGAGCAGAAATATAAGATCAATAAATACAAAATATGCCGGGAATTCAGGGACTACTTCCAGTCATCTCCCCTGCAGTACCTGCACGGGGTAAGAATCCGGGCCGCAAAAGACCTTCTGAAAGAAACCAATTTAAAAATACATGAGATCAGCTATGAAGTGGGGTATGAGAATACAAATCACTTTATCAACCATTTCAAAAAATTGACCGGCATGACTCCTACTCAGTTCCGAAGCAGACCCTGAAACCGGTACCATGTTCCGGTACCGGGTATGGTCACAGACTGCCGCACAAGGACAATGCGAGAGAGCGTATCAATCATTCTTGATTAATACGCTCCCTCATTCCTCGTTGTCCAATGGACCTTACCTCCTTATTCAATTTTTTTCGTCTTCCATTTCGGCCTCATGTGCTTTCTCACAATGCTTGTCCTCTGTGTACTCGTAACCTTCTGATGATGCTAGAATACGTTACTTTTTTGTGTCCCTGCACATTTTACTTTGTCACACTTCCTATGATGAAGTTGGACTTTATGGAAGATGTCTGTGTCTCTCTTGTTTGTAAATTTATTATATGACACTCCCTTTTATTTGTCAACACTTTTTTGAAAATTTTTTAAAGAAATTTCAATCTTTTTGTTTGCGTTTAAAATAGTCAGAATATTCTGTCATTTTTACACAAATTAGCTGTTTTTATATAGAAGTATCTTTATCAGTTCCTGCCTTTGGGAGATTCCAAAACCTTTTCTTCCCTATCCGCACACAGAACATCCAGTTTCCCATTTCTCCCAAGCCCCAGCACCACCAGCCTGCGGATCAGGTCATATATCACCGCAAATACCGGCACTCCCACCAGAATTCCCACAAAGCCAAATGCGCCGCTGAACACGGTAACCGCAAAAAGCACCCAGAAACCGGAAAGACCTGTGCTGTTGGCAAGAAGGCGCGGACCCAGGATATTACCGTCAAACTGCTGCAAAATAATAATAAAGACCAGAAACCAGATACATTTCACGGGGTCAACGATCAAGATCAGCAATGCGGAAGGAATTGCCCCGATATAAGGACCAAAATACGGAATGATATTGGTCACGCCCACGATCACACTGACCAGCATGGCATTGGGAAAGCCCAGAATCAGGGAAAACACATAGCAGATGACACCCATAATGGCACTGTCCAGTATTTTCCCGCTGAAAAAGCCCACAAACATTTTGTCCGCAAAGCTCACCTCTGCCAGCAGGGCATCCGCCCAGCGGGGTTTTAAAATACTGTACACCACCGCCCTGGCCTGCCTGGCGAACACCTTCCGGGAAGCCAGCACATAGATGCAGACCACCATGCCGATAATCATATTCATGACAAATCCCGCCACCGCGGACACGGTTCCTGCAAACCCGTCCACCATACCCAGCAGCATAGGAAGAAGATCACTTTTGACCCAGACCTGAAATCTCTGGTTCACCGCCTCCATGGCTGTCAGCAGATAGTTTTCCACCACGGGATTATCCGCAAGCAGCGCCTGAATCCATTCCGAGGCTTTGGCGGCGGCATTGGGCAGCTCCGTGACAATGGACGCAATACTGGAGGCCAGCTGCGGCACCACCATGCTGATCAGCAAATACAGAACCACAAACGCACTCACCAGGCTCAAAACCACCGCCAGCCCCGCGGCATATTTCTTTCCTTTCCCCGGCAGCCACTTCCTCAGATACTTTTCAAAAAAATTGCAGGGCATACGCAGCATGTACGCTTCCACTCCCCCGTAAATAAAGGGCAGCAAAATCGCTGTCAGCTGTTTTATCCTGCTGCACAAATCCTCAAAACGGTATAGAAAAAAGAAAAATGAAATTGCCAGCGCCAGAATCAGAAATCCGGTCACTATGGGATGATTCACCCTTTTCCCCTGCAGGAATTTTTCCGTGCGGTTTTCCTTCAGGCCCTCTTTGGTCTTATCTTCTGTAGGATTCTGATTCTGCATTGCCTTCCCCCCGCTCTCTCAATACATTTATTATAAAACATTCTGCCGGCATTGGCAATCTGCCCCGCCATGAATTTCCGTACCGTTTTCACTCGTTTCCCAGTCTCATCTCCGACGGCGTCAGCTGATAATAGCCGTGAAAATGCTGATAGAAATAATTCAGATTGGAATATCCCGCCTCCGCGGCAATGACGGATATTTTTTCATCCGTATATAAAATCCGTTTTTTTGCCGCCTGCATACGGTAAGCCATCAGATATTCCGAAAACTTCATTCCCGTTTCCTTGATAAAAATCTGCCCCAGATACGTGGCATTCATCCGAAACCTGTCAGCAATGCTTTTCAGGGACACATGCTGTCCGTATTCCATGGCTGTAATCATAACAATTTTGCGAATTAAAGGAGACAATTCTTCGTAGGAACACTGCAGAACCGGATCCTTGTTCTCCCTTTCCCGTTCCGGCAGCTTACCGTGCAGTTTTTCCACAATAATCTGCTCTATTCTCTTCTGCAGCTTACCTTTGTCCACCGGTTTCAGCAAATAATCCAGGGCCCCACAGCGCATTGCTTCACAGGCATACTCAAACTCATCATACCCGCTCATCATCACATAATGAGACACGATTCCCATACTGTTCAGATGCCGGATCAGTTCATATCCATACTCATCCCCAATCCTGACATCCACCAGGCACACATCCGGATTCCAGTCCACCACATGGGAAATCACCTCCGCACAGCTCCTGGCCATTCTGACCCTTTCAAAGCCCAGGGCCTTCCAGTCCAGAATTCTGCTGATTCCCTCCAGTACCCCGGGCTCGTCATCCACGATCAGTAGTGTATACATTTCCCCCTCCTTTCTGTTTCCCCGTCCCAAAGGGCAGAAACACCGAAATGGAAAATCCTCCTTCTTCCCGGTTATCCACTTCCATCCGGAATCCATCCTGGTAAAAATAATTCAGACGCATGTAGACATTCCGCAGCCCGATATCTGCTTCCGGCCCATCGTTTCCCTGATACATATTCTTTCTGATCTCCGGAAGCTTGTCCGGATCTGCCCCCGCCCCATTGTCCAGAATCTCGATACAGGCGCCGCCATTCTCCCTCCGGCCGGTAACAATCAACAGATTGTATTCGCTGTCCCGGTCAAATCCATGGGCAAAGAAATTCTCTGCCAGGGGCTGCAGCCAGAATACTATGGTTTCCATACCTCCCACTGCTGGATCCAGTTCCATTTGATAAACAAATTTGTCTCCGTAACGCATGGCCATGATTTTTAAATACATCTCCAGCAGCTCAAATTCTTCCCGCAGGAAAACATACTCTTTTTTGTGCATTCTTGTCCGGTACAGCATTCCCAGCATGGCAATGGCATCCGCCATATCCCTGTCATTCTGGACAAGGGCCTTGGAGCGCAGCATTTCCAGTGTATTATACAAAAAGTGGGGATTGATCTGGTGCTGCAGGGCACGCATCTGTGTCTCCTGCTCCTTCAGCTTCAGAATATATTCCGTCTCTATGTAACCCTCCAGTTTTCTGCCCACATCCTGGAGGGCAGCCGCAATCATACCATATTCGTTTTCCCGGTGTCTGGTAGGCAGAATGCGATTCTGCATTTCTTCAAAGTCCCCGTTCTCCATGTCGGAAAGCATGGACAGAATCAGGGAGAGAAAATTTGCATCCGACCGGATGCCCACATAACTGCTCAGAAGAACGCCGCCATTGATCAGCATCAGCGCTGCCAGCAGCACTGCCAGGACATAAACATTGTCCCACATGGCAGAGACAATATCTTTTGCCACGATGTAACGATGCCCGCTCTGACCGGATTCCATCTGCATATAAAATACCGGATTTCCTCCCACATCCCGAATCCAGCCGCTGTTTTCTGTCTCGCCTGCCACCAGCGTTATCCAGCTTTCCTGATCTTTTTCCGGGTCGCTGCGGTACAGCACGCTGCCGTCCGTCTTCCGGATCTCCCAGAATGCGGGAATATCCCCGGCCCCTCCGTAAATGTCAATACTGCTGACCCAGAATTCCATGGTGCCGATGGTCTGTCCCATATAGAGAGGATCCCTGACCGGGCAGGAGGCCACCAGAATATTGCCGAAAGGATTCTCCTCATCCGTGTCCCCATCGAAAGACAGGCAGACATCCATGTTGTTGAGCCATATGGTCTTTTTTCCGCTTTCCGAGCGCAGGGTCACACTGCTGATTTTGTTCCGGCTGTCAATGAGCACATTTTTGATATCCGCAGGCAAATACCGGATCTGAGCCGGACTGCCCAGGCTGTTCTCCCTCCTCAGACTCAGATATTCCTCTTCGCTTTCCGAAAAAAACAGCGCTGCCAAATCTTCCATCAGTTTTTCATTTCCATACAGACTGTTGACATATTCCGAAGCCCATTCCTGGATATCCGCCAGCTGCTGTTCCCACTCCAGGAAGCGGATCCGGACCTGGCTGCCCAGCGCGGACATCCAGGTATTGACAAAAAAAGCCAGCATGCCCAAAAATACCACCGTGCTCATGAGCAGCATGACCGCAGCCGTGCCCCAAAATTTCTTCCGGTAAATCCGGTATCCGAACAATGTCATGCGGCATCCACCCCCTGTTCCTGGTTTTTATTTTTCATACAGCCAAAACGGATTGCGTATCCGGCCCGGCATTTTTCGGGTATAACCACAAAAACCCTGCAGGGTTCTCGTGTCCGGAACCCCGCAGGAATTTTCATGCTGTCTTTTCTTCAGGAGTATGTACCCCCGCCCTATTTACTTAAAAAACTCATCAACCTGCTTCTGTGCTTCCGCAATGATGGTATCCAGCCCTGCATCTTTCAGCTCCTGAATACAGCTGGCAAGAACCTCTTCGGGATCGGATGCCCCTGTCAGCAGATCAAATTTGTACTTATCCCATGCGGTGTTGACAGCTGCCACTTCGTTCTGAATGTTGGTAGTATCCAGTGCAAATCCCAGACAAGTGGAAGGAGTTGCCTCCTCATTCTGCTTCTTTACTTCATCCCACTGATTCGGGTCTGTTCCCACCTGATTGGTCATGATGAAGAAAGTTCCCTGGGTATAGCTGGGCCATGTCCAGTCATCTCTCAGTCTGTTCACAAATCCATCCGCTGTATACTCAAAGTGATCGCCTTCCACACCGTAAGCACACATATCACGGAATTTGGTATCCGTATTCATCAGCTGCAGTACCTTCAGCGCTTCTTCCTTGTAATTGGAGTTTACGAAAATCGCATTCATGGAACCCTGGATGGTTTCCGTTGTCAGAATGGGACCAAATACTTTGTTCACTATGTACTTGTCAATACCCTGGTTCACTGCCCAGCCGGCAGCCGCACTGGGCCAGCCCTGCGCATTGCCGAACATATGTCCTTTTCCGCTGTCCGTCACTACATTGGCATCCGGATTGATAATGCCTGCCGTATACCAGCTGTGCAGAAGCTTTAAGTTTTCTACAATATCCTCCTGCTCCAGAGTACAAACCACCTTGCGGGAAGCATCATCCAGCTTTACGCCTATAGCCTGGATTCCGCTTGCCAGTCCGTCATAGTTATTGAAGAATCCGTTCCACAGAGATCCCTGATCCAGCTGAACCGGATAGAAGGACTTTCCTTCTGCCTCTTTCACCGCACGGACTATCGGATCCAGTGTCTGCATGGAAGTGATGGAGGTCATGTCAATATTATATTTCTGTACATAGGTATCGTCAATATAATAAAACTGTGTCAGGGACGAATCCTTATAGGTAGGAACCGCATACACCTTTCCCTTCACCTGAGTACCTGACCAGATCTGCTCCGGAATAAAGCTGTACAGATCCGGCGTCACACTCTGTACCATGTCGGTAATGTCCGTAAATGCGCCCAGATTGACAAACTTGCTGTAATTGGTATTGTTGACGAACATCAGGTCGAAATATTCACCGGTCTTTACAATCGTGTCCATCTTTGTGTCGTAATCTGACCAGCCGGCAATTTTCACATCCAGTCTGACTCCGATTTTTTCTTCGCAGTAATCACTGATCTTTGCCACTGCATCGTCAAAGTCATCTGCCGGCGTTCCGCCCACTGTCCAGTAGATCAGCGTGGGCACCTCGCCGCTGCCGCTGTTATCCGCCTCTTGTCCACCCTCTTCGGATGTGGATTCCTCAGCAGTGGATTCCTCGGCAGTGGATTCCTCAGAAGATGTCTCTTCGGAAGTCGCCCCCCCGGTTGCCGCTCCGCTGTCGGATGCCTGTGAACCTGAATCGCCGTTGCCGCAGCCGGCCAGCATACCGGCCGTCATAGCCATGGTCAGGCTCAGTGCCAGAATTTTGCCTAAACTTTTCTTTTTCATGAAAATCCTCCTATTCTCATATAAATTTATATCTTCCGGCAAACGCCGGCCTGATATCCGTAGTACCTTTTACCGTCATCCCTTTACCGCCCCCACTGTCAGGCCGGAGATAAAGTATTTCTGGAAAAAGGGATATGCGCACGCAATGGGCAATACAATGATAACCACAATTGCCATTCGGGCCGCTTCCTGGGGCATCTTGGCCAGCATTTCCGCTGCCGAGACCCCGATTGTGGCCGCATTCTTTACCAGCATCTGAATATTTGTCAGGATCTGGTTCAGCAGGGCCTGCAGGGACAAAAGTTTACTGTCATCAATATAAAGCATGGACTGATACCAGTCGTTCCAGTATGCAAAACATAAAAACAGTCCTATTGTGGCCAGTACCGGAAGGGAAATGGGCATTACGATTCTGCTGAATATCACCAGCTGGCTTGCCCCATCCATCTTGGCCGACTCCACAAGAGATTCCGGTATCGTCGTCTTAAAAAATGTCCTTGTGACGATGACATTGAACGAGGAGACCGACAGTGGCAAAATCAGCGCCCACACAGAATCCTTCAGCCCCAGGAACTGACTGACAACAAAGTATGTGGAAACCAGACCTCCGTTAAATACCATAGGTATGAAAACCACCATGGTCAGGAATCCGTTCAGCTTATAGTCCGGCCTGGAAAGCACATACCCCATCAGCGTTGTGAGCAGTACGCCCAAAGCGGTGCCGGTAATTGTCACAAACAGGGAAATACCCAGCGCCCTGGTAATCATCTTACTCTGGGAAATTAAAAAGATATAACCTTCCAGCGACGGAATCTTGGGAATAAACTGGTACCCATACTCCATAATGGACTCTTCTGCCGAGAATGATATGGCCACCACCAGCAGCACCGGAATCACACAGGCCAAAGCGGCCAAAATAAAAATAATATTCAGAATAATATTTACGGTTTTTGAGACCCTGTTAAAACGGTCAAATCCGTCAGGTTCGTTTTTCTTCTTTATTCTGTCAGCCATCCGCCATCCTCCTAATTTAAATCACTGCGCGATAGTACCGGACTTTTCGCGTTTCCGTCTCAGATCATTGCGCTTTCACGGTCAATTTTCCTCACAATTGCATTTGCGGTCAGAATGGTAATACACCCTGCAACGGACTGTATAAACGCCGCTGCCGCAGACATTCCCGTGGTAGCGCTCCTCAATTGTTTATAAACATAAACGTCCAGCGTGTAAACCACATTGTACAGCGAATTGGAATCTCTCGGCACCTGGTAAAACAGACCGAAATCGGAGTAGAAAATACTGCCCACCTTCATAATAAACATCATGATGATGACATTCTTCATCAGGGGGAGGGTTATGTACCGGATCTGCTGCCAGATGGTTGCACCATCGATACCGGCCGCCTCATAATAAGTTCTGTCGATGCCTGTTATGGTGGCCAGATAAACCACCATGCCGTAGCCCACGCCTTTCCACAAGTTCATAAACACCAGGAACGGCGGCCACATTTCTTTCTTCATATACCACTGCTGCCGCTCATACCCCATGGTCTCCAGGAAATTGTTCAAAAGTCCTTTGTCATAACTTAAGAATGCCCACACCAGGGCAGTTACCACCACCCAGGACAAAAAAAACGGCATGAACATGGCGGTCTGGTAAACTTTTGCCATCCGCTTGGAATGCAGCTGTCCAATGGCAATGGCTGCCGCCACCGGAACCACGATTCCCAGGATAATAAACACGATGTTATAAGCCAGCGTGTTCCGGAGGATAATCCAGATATCCTTGGAAGCAAAGAGGAATTTGAAGTTGTTGAAACCGACAAATTTACTGGTAAAAAAGCTCTTCAGGAATCCTCCGTTGATCTTAAACTCCTTGAATGCAATAATAATACCGAACATCGGCAGAAAAGAAAATAAAAAATACCATATTGTTGTCGGCAAAGCCAACAGCGTAAGTTCGGTGTCGTCACGTCTCCAGCGGCGTCTTTTGACTTTCGTTTTCTTTTTGTCTCCTGCCATTCTTACCTCCTTGCTGTCTCATCTGCTGTAATATTCATATGCAAGTTATATATAATATTTTATTATTTCAAGTATAATATGGCATCTTTTACACGTCAATCTAAAAAAGATGAGTTCATAGTATAAAAATCTTATATCGCCCCCATATATTTTGTATTTTTTTGTCTGTTTTGCACAAAGCTTTTCTCTCCGATTGTTGCTTTTCCATACACTTTCTGGTATGCTTATCCTACCTGAACTCCCGGTAATCCGAAAAACAGACAGGAAACAAAAGGAGGAATCCATGCCAAAAGACAATATTCTGCTAATCACTACGGACCAGCAGCGTTTCGACACCATCAACGCCTGGGGAAACCAAAGTATTTTTACACCGCATTTAAACTATATGGCCGCCATGGGCACCAGCTATACCAGCTGTTACGCCGGCTGCCCCATCTGCGTCCCTTCCCGCACTACCATCATGACCGGTGTGGAGGGCTATGAAAGCGGCGTCACTTCCAATGGATCCCACGCGGCCTTCATGCAGAAATGTACGGAAAACCGTTCTACCCTGCCCGCCATGCTGACGGATGCCGGCTACCAGACATGCGCCAAAGGAAAAATGCATTTCGAGCCCGCCAGGGCCCATTACGGCTTTGAACAGATGAAGCTTCCCCTTGACTATATGAGGGAATATGACAGAAAGCAGCCTCTGGCCCGGCCCAAACTTCACGGGTTGGGAGAATGTGAGGCAGAGCCCGTCCTTTCTACCGTGGACGAAAAAGACAGTATCACCACCTGGATTGCCGACGAGGCCATCGATTTTCTGGAAACCCGGGATTCCACACGTCCCTTTTTCCTGTGGACCAGCTTCACAAAGCCCCATCCTCCCTTTGACCCCTGCCGGAATTTCTGGGAACTCTACGATGGCATTTCCCTTCCCCGGCCGGTGACGGGAGACTGGTCGGATACCCTGGAGAATACACCCCAGGGCTTTTTGGCAGGTTCTTATGAAAACACAAACATGCATCTCCTGGGGCCGGAGCAGAAACAGGCCTGCCGCCGGGCTTACTATGCCTGCATCACCCAGGTGGATTACCAGCTGGGCCGCATCTTCGGCGCCCTGCGGGAAAATGATCTTTTCAAAAACACCTGGGTCATTTTCACCTCAGACCACGGGGAGATGCTGGGCGATCACCATATGTCCCAGAAGAATCTGTTCTTTGAAGGCAGCACCCATGTACCCCTTCTGATTATGCCGCCCCAGCAGCGCGGAATTCCCCATAATCTGCGGGCCGATCACCTTGTCACCCTGGCCGATCTCTGCCCTACCATACTGGCCATGGCAGGACTGCCCGGCCCGGAGGGCCTGTCCGGAAGAAATCTGCTCTCGCCTTCCGTCCCCAAAGAAGACCGCGTATTTTTCGGCAACAGCCTGAACCGGAATTTCTGCGTCATGGAACGGAAACATAAACTGATTTATTCCGCCGTGGGAGATCATGTGCTGCTCTTTGACCTGAACAGGGATCCCATGGAACAGCATGACCTGTCCGCGGATCCGGAATACGCCGGGATATTCCAAAGACTGTGGAATCTCTTGCTGGAACACACCCGCCTTCACACGCCGGAGGCCCTTGCACAGGATGGCAGTTTCATCACTTATGACGCGCCCCGGTTCCCCGGCGACATGCCCGGACGATGGTTCGGTTTCCATTACCGCGACTACAGTGTGGATACCTTCCACTGACCAAAGAGTTTTTCCGCAAATCCAGCAGGGGAACGACCTTCTCCACTGCTCGCCGCGCGGGGCGCGTGCAGCTTTCGCTGCTAATTTCCTTACGCGCCCCTGCGCATAAAAAAACACCGGGGGATCAATGTCCCCTGGTGCAGAAATCATTTGCCCTGCGGCCCGGTCAATATGGAAAATCCGGTAGTCCTGTCATCCTTGTCCGCCGAGCCCGGCCCCTGTCCTCTCACTCATTTTTCCGGTACTGTCCCGGCGTGATTCCCTCATACTTTTTAAAGACACGGATAAAATTCTTGTCGCTGTCATACCCCATCTGCGCCCCGATTTCCCGGATACTCTGTTCCGTTTCCCGGAGAAGGCGTTTCGCTTCATCAATGCGAAGTCTGTGCAGATAGTCAATAAAATTGATATCGGACACCTTTTTCACGGATTTCGACACATAAATGGACGATACATTAAAATAATCTGCCAGAAACGTCAGCGTCATATCGCAGCTGCGGAAGTTCTCCCTGATATATCGGACAATTCTCCGGCTGAGTTCGGATTCCGCGGACTTATGCCTGTTTTTTACAATATCGCAGGTATCTGCCACGCAGGACAGGGTATATTCATTCATCTGTGTGAACAGCGCCAGGGAATAGAGTTTTTTAAAGTCCACCACCTCCGTGAAGCTGGCCTGCGTTTCATGGATTGTCTTGGCACAGGTAAACAGAATCTGGTTGAAAATATACAGCGCATCCTCCCGCCTGACTTTTCCCTGGGAAAAGAAATCGTCCAGCACCGCATTCACATAGTCCAGCGCCTCCGGCGTCTGTCCCGACTTCAGCAGATTGCTCAGTTTCAGTTCGTCGTTTAATGTAAAATTGTAAGACACGGAAGGCGTCCCCTTCAGGTCTTCATACCACACCACTCCGGGGTAGGACAGGGAATAGCGGTACTCCAGGGCATGAAGGGCCTGGTAATACAACGACTTGAAATTCACCGGCGCCCCCACTGTCCGGGAAATTCCCATGGACACGTCCACGTCCACGGAAGAAGAAAGCTTTTTCCTGAGAAAATCAGGAAAACCGGCAAACAGCGGCCGGAACAAATCCGGATTCCGGGAAGAACTGTTTACGATCATCGCGTAGGCATTGTTCCCTCTCTGCGTCTCCGCCAGATAACAGACCATGTTCTGCTCCGAAAAATATTCCTTAATGCAGGAAAAAAACAGCGCTCCTGACGCAGGGGACACAATCATCTCTTCATCCGAATGCAGCTTCATGGCCTCCACCGAAACCGTACTGACAAAAAACCATGTATACGGAAACGTAATTCCATGCCTCTCCAGTTCTTCCCTGTCATCCGCGGAAACTGCCGTGCTGGACAGAAGCCGGTTCAGAAGATTATTGCGCAAAATCGGCATATGGGAGGAAATGCTCTCTCTCAGTACATCATTTTCGCTGGCCAGATATTCCAGGGATTCTTCTATCAGGGAATATTCATTTGCCCCCCGGTCCCCGGGCCTTACCCTGGTTGCACTGGACGCAAGCCTGCGGATGGGGGCATAACTTTTTCTTGCAAAATAATAAGCGAACAAGATGCCCACGGCGATGATACCCAGCAGGGAAAGAACCATAAACAGGAATGTTTCCAGAAACTGCCGCACAATATGATTTACCGGAAAAAATACATAGAAAGCATACTCCAGTGTCTCCGGTTTCAGATAATAACAGACACATCTCATTCCCTGCCACAAGGCATAGCCGCCCTGGCTGTTGCCCGCTTCCAGGACGGGCAGGGCTTCCAGCTCCTCCGGGGAATATTCCGTGCCGGACAGAATCACCTGGCCCTTCTCCCCCCTGATCAGCCACATTTCATTCTCCAGAACCACGGCCGAGTTCAGCTGGTTCACCATGCTCTCCGGCTTCATGGTAACCAGCAGCATGGCTTTGTGCACACCTGAAGTATTCGGTATCGCTTTAAAATAAAGAATACAATCCTGATTGGGCTGGGAATATTTCCCCACTTTGCAGTTGGGCAGCAGTCTGGCATCTTCCGAAAAGTCCAGGTCTTCTGCCCCGTGAAAGTCATCCGATTCAAAGAAAAACCGCTTTCCGAAGAATTCCTCATATGTGGAAGAAAAACTGTTGCAGTCAATCACCAGATCCACGTCCCGAAACAGAATGGCCACATTGTCAATATAGGAGTGCATTGCCTTATGCTTCCGGAGAACATAGACAAGATTAAACAATTCCTCATTGCTTACCAGGGACTGGTTCTGGTTTCCGGTCATGGTAAAAAGTTTTGTTATGGCCGGCCAGCCCTGCAGGGACAATGACAGTTCATCCGTCTCCCTGGTAAAGGCGCGCATCTTCTGTTCCAGATTCTGGATGCTGCCCAGGTTCGCCTCCTGAATATTGCCGTAGACAATACTGTATGTTTTATAATAGGCAATCCCTCCGGTCACCAGTACAGCCACTACCATCAGGGCAATATAGGAAACTGCCATTTTGTGAAAAACACTGCTCTTCCTCACCTTCAGATCTTTCTTTACACCCACATTTACTCTCCTAAATCTCTCCTCATGATATTCCCCCTGATTTTATCTTACCCATTCCTCCGGCGCTTGTCAAACCCGGCAGACTGCCGGAGCAGGCAAAAAGCCCGGAAATATCAGGTATCCGCTAAAATTGTCCATCCGGGAAAAAAATGGGGATGGTATATCCAAAGTCCGCGCAGGCCCCCATATTATCAGGCTTCCGGAAAAAGATGTGACCTCCGGCCAGGAAATGGGCATTTCTTTTTCCCCCGCAAATGTGCTAAAGTGCAGTCAGGGACATCCGCAGCGGCAAAATCCGTTCCGGCAGCACACAGACGGCTGCGGAACGAAAAAAGCAAAGCGGTTCTGTCATCAAAAGACTGAATGATTGTATGTGCGCCCAGGCGCACAAGGGGGTGGAAAATGCAAAGTCAAAAAAACAGAAAAAGAAATTACAAAAAATTATGGAACAGAAACAAATACTATTTTCTTATGGTACTTCCCGCAGTGATCTCGGTCTTCATCTTCTGCTACATACCAATGTACGGAGTGCTGATCGCATTTCAGGATTACAAAATAGGACACAGTATTCTGGGAAATGAATGGGTGGGCCTGAAGCATTTTGCGGAGTATTTTAATTCCCTGTATTTCGGCAGAACTTTGAGGAACACCTTCCTCCTGGGCCTGTACTCCGTTCTCTGGGGTTTTCCGATTCCGGTGATTTTCGCGGTTTTCCTGAATGAAATCCGGAACCGGCACGCCAAAAAGGTCATTCAGACAGTCAGCTACTTCCCGCACTTTATCTCCGTTGTAGTTCTGGTGGGCATGGTAAAGAACTTTCTGGATCCCGACACGGGAATTGTAAATGTACTGATACGGGCCCTGGGCGGCTCCTCTGTCAGCTTTATGAACGAGAGCGGGTGGTTCCGGACGATTTATGTGGCATCCGGCGTGTGGCAGGGCTTTGGATGGAGCTCCATTATCATTCTGTCGGCGCTCAGTTCCCTGGATCCCACCATGTATGAATCGGCTGAGATCGACGGCGCCTCCAGGATGAAGCGCATCCTTTACATCACGCTTCCCAATCTGGTGCCCACACTGTCTGTCCTGCTCATCATGAACCTGGGAAGTGTCATGAACGCCTCCCTGGAAAAAGTACTCCTCATGTATCATCCCGCCATATGGGATGTGTCGGACGTGATTCAGACATTCGTGTACCGGAAAGGAATCCTGGACGGGGCGCAGAGTTTCGGCACCGCGGTGGGTCTGTTCAACTCGGCGGTCAACATACTGCTTCTGGTCATTGCCAACAAGACATCCAAAAAAGTAACAGGAAGCTCTCTCTGGTAAGCAGAAAATATCATACGCAAGAAAGAAGGCATATATGAAAAAAAGAATGAAAAAAACATGGGGGGAATGGATTTTTGATATCGTAAAATGGCTGCTTATGGCATTGGCGTTTCTCCTGACCTTATACCCTTTTATCTACGTTTTCAGCATGTCGCTGAGCAGCCAGGAGGCCGTTCTGGCAAACAAAGTGGTACTGTTTCCGGTGGGTTTTTCCCTGAAGGCATACCAGACACTGCTGGAAAACAACAATATCCTGACCGGCTATGCCAATACCATTTTTTACACGGTGGCAGGCACCCTTTACAGTACGGCAGTCACACTGCTGGGCGCGTACACACTGTCCCGCCAGGATTTCATTTTCCGGAATTTCCTGACAAAGTTCTTTCTTGTCACCATGTATTTCAATGGCGGCATGGTGACCTCATTCCTGCTGATCAAGAAACTGGGACTTTACAATACAAGGGCAGCCATTATCCTTCCGGGCGCCGTAAGCGTCTTCACCATGATTATTGCCATCTCTTTTTTCAAAAGCTTTCCGGAAAGCCTCATAGAGGCGGCAAGGATAGACGGCTACAATGAACTGAGAATTTTTGCCAGTATTGTACTGAAAACATCCCGTTCCATTATTGCCGTGGTAGTTCTGTTTTATGCCGTGGATAAATGGAATACCTACTTTAATGCCATACTATATCTCAGAGACGCGGCGAAACAGCCTATCCAGGTATTTCTGGCCAGGGTTCTGTCAAACAATTCCAACTCCCTGATGTTCTCGGATTCCTCCCAGAACATGATGGAACAGTCCACTCTGGTGCTGCAGATGAGATATGCCCTGATCATGATTACCATGATTCCCATAATGATGGTCTATCCCTTCGCCCAGAAGCATCTGATCAAAGGTGCCATGCTGGGTTCCCTGAAGGGTTGATGCATAAACAAGCAAACGCCCATAGAGGCAGAAAAGAGGTCAATATGAAAAAGAAATTGTTATCGTTCCTTCTGGCTGGCACCATGGCGGGACTCACACTCACAGGCTGCGGAAACGACAATGGCAATGACACCGGAACTCCGGCAGCGGAGGGCTCCGGAACACAGCAGGTATCCTCTTCCCCGGAAGAAACACCCCAGGAAGAACCTGTCACATTGCGCATTGCTTCCATGGACAATCCTTATGCCCCCAAAAGCTACGCAAACGGCACGCCGGTGACAGATGCCCTCCAGGAAGCCACCAATGTAAAAATCGAATGGGAACTGAGTCCGGATGCCCAGCAATACGAAACATATACCCAGACTATCCTGTCCGCGGCGGAAGACATGCCGGATATCATGACCAGTGTTTACGGCCAGGATCCCAGAAACCTGTATGAAGCGGGACTGATCGTGGACTTAAAGCCGCTTATCGACTCTGTGGGCGTGCATACCAAAAAATATCTGGAAGAGCACCCGGATATTCTGGGCATGATCACGGAACCCGATGGTACCATCTTGAGCATCCCTACCATTCAGGACGGCGAAAACTTCGGTCACGGCCTGATGATCCGCAAGGACTGGCTGGGCAAGCTGAATCTGGAAGTCCCTGCCACATCCGACGAACTGCTGGAGGTCCTGCGCGCCTTCCGGGACGGCGATCCCAACGGAAATGGTGAGGCAGACGAAATCCCCTGCACCATCACCGGCACGTACAATCTGGATTTCTCCTGGCCCTATATGTTCAAGATTTCCCCTGGACGGGATTTTGACGCGGACCCGGATGGCAAAGTGGTTTATCCCCCCATTGAGGACTCTTACAAGGATTTCCTGAAGTACATGAATACTATGTACTCCGAGGGACTGCTGGACTCCATGTTCTCCACCAGAAGCAGCGAGGACTGGAATACTCTGATCAATACCGACAAAGTGGGTATGGTACAGGGCTGGGTAACCAATCTTCCCACCTTCAACGCAAATGAAGGCCAGGAATGGATCGCCATCAATGTGCCTGCAGGACCCGACGGAACTTCCTTCTCCGTGTCCGTCCCCACCATTACGGGCAAAAACTTTATCACCAAAGACTGCAAAAACCCGGAGGAAGCCTTCCGTTTTCTGGATTATGTATGGGCCTCCGATGAAGGCAGAATGCTGGCCGTCTACGGCATTGAAGGCCTTACCTATGAAATGGTGGACGGAAAACCCCAGTTTACGGATTATGTCCTGAACAACCCTGACGGACTCAGTACCACCGAAGTGCTCAACTCCGTCGGCGCCAATCATAAGCTTCCCAGAATCAGCGACGCTTCCCTGGCCCAGGCCACTGCCACGGAGGAAATGAATGCCTGGAACGAAGCCAACAAGGCCATGATGCGCAAATGTTTCCCTTCCTTTGAGATCATCATGACTCCTGAGGAGACCACAGCCAAGGCAGAATCCGGATTTTCCGATATATGGACCTACAAAGAGGAAATGAAAGCCCGCTTTATTATGGGCAAAGATGACATTGACGGCTACTGGGACACCTATGTACAGCAGATCAAAGAAATGGGCATCGACGAAGTCATTGCCATCGAGCAGGCAAAGTATGACCGGTTCCTGGAAGCCCAGGGCGCAGAATGAGAGGCATTATGAGAAAAAAATATGTGCTGGCAGGTGCCAGCGGAAGAGCTTTCAGCATGTTTGCCAAACCTATCACGGAACGTTTTTCCGATATTGCGGAACTATCCGCCATTTATGACATCAATGGCACACGGGCCGTCTATTTCCGGGACAACGCGGCCCCGGCTGCAAAACTGTATGCCGATTTTGACGAAATGATGCAGAAGGAAAAACCGGATGTGCTGATAGTGGCAACCATGGACAGCTGGCATCACGAATACATTATCAGGGGGCTTTCCTATGGCTGCGACATTATCACGGAAAAGCCCCTGACCATAGACGGCGATAAGTGCAACCAGATTCTGGCGGCAGAACGGACAAGCGGCCATAAAGTATATGTAACCTTTAACTGTCGCTTCATGCCCTATGTGAGACGTATCAAGGAACTTCTGAACCAGAACTTAATAGGCGAGATTCTGCACGCGGACTATGAGTATCTTCTTGACCGCCGCCACGGGGCAGACTATTTCCGGAGATGGCATCGGAAAAAAGAAAACTCCGGCGGTCTGCTGGTACATAAGGCCACCCATCACTTTGACATGGTAAACTGGTGGCTGGGCCAGGAACCCGACGTGATTTATGCCAACGGTTCCAGAAGATTCTACGGCCCCGTCCGTGAAAAAAGAGGGGAGCGGTGCCTGACCTGCCGGAACCGCTGTGAATATGCTTTCCCGAACACGGCGGACCCCCATGTCCAGGGTATGTACTTTATACCGGAAAAGGAAGACGGCTATTTCAGGGACAAATGTATTTTTTCGGAAGAGATTGATATCGAAGATACCATGTCCGTCACCGTCTCCTACAGGCAGGGTGCGCTCCTGACCTATTCCCTGACCACCTACAATCCCTATGAAGGCTGGAAAATTGCCTTTACCGGCACAAAGGGACGGCTGGAGGCTTCCACTTACTACTCGGGAGAAAATGCTTCCGATCCCAATGATTATATAAAATATTACAATGACAGGGGAGAAACCATCACCTATAAAATTCCCAAGGCGGAGGGCACTCACGGCGGCGGCGACATCCGTCTCCTGGAAATGCTCATCCGGGGCTCTGCCGAGGACCCGCTGGGACAGATTGCAGATGTCAGGGCAGGCATCCGCTCCGTAATGATCGGGGCCTGCGCAAACTTAAGCATCCAGGATGGAAAACCCCACAAAATTGATGACATCATCAAATGGCAATGAGAAAGGCGCAGGAATGATCACCATCAGGGATATGGAAACAGAGGCCGAAAACGGCTGCAGCGCATTCGATGCGGCGGACCAGCTCAGGGATTATGTCTACGGGCTCACCGGGCAGGCTTTTGCCCAGGCCAAAGAAAGGCCGCTTACGAATATTGCGGAAGTAACACAGTACCAGGATTTTGTGCGGGAACAATTCCGGAAGGCCATAGGCGCCGGAGAGGAGAAAAAGTCCCCTCTCTGCGCCTCCGTCACCGGCACCCTCCACTGCCAGGGATACCGCATCGAGAAAATCATCTTTCAGTCCGCCCCCCGGGTATGGGTTTCCGCAAACCTTTATCTTCCGGATACTGCGGTTCCGGGCGGACAGCATCCTGCGGTTCTCCTGGTGTGCGGCCATGATCCCCTGGGAAAAGGCGCCGCCGAATATCAGCGGGCATGCATCTGTCTGGCTGCTGCGGGAATCGCGGCGCTGTGCATGGACTCTTACGGCCAGGGAGAACGCCCGGATTACTATGAGGAAGAAAAAGGAAGGGAATGCGTGGGAAGATGCACCCGGGAACACGATTACGCAGGCTTCCAGTGTATGCTCCTGGGAGAAAGCTCCGCCAGATACCTTCTGCATGACGCCATGCGGGCCGTGGATTATCTCACAGAACGGCCGGACATCGACAGTTCCCGCATCGGAATAACCGGAAACTCCGGCGGCGGAACCCTGACAGTCATGATGATGATGCTTGACAACAGAATCGCCGCTGCCGCTCCCGGAACCTTTGTGACCAGCAGAAAAGCCATCCTTGCCACCGGCAAACCCCAGGACAACGAACAGATCTGGCCGGGCCTGACACTGGCCGGCATAGACCACAGGGACTGCCTGCTGTGCATGGCGCCCAGGCCCGTGCTGCTTCTGGCAGCGGCACATGACTTTTTCCCGGCGAAAGGCACACTGGATACCTATGCCTGGTGCCGGAAAATCTGGAAACTATATGGTCAGGAAGCACGGTTTCAGCTTTACCGGGATGAATGTATGCATACCTACAGCCTGGAAATGGCCATCCGCGCGGCGGATTTTTTCAGAACATGCTTCCAAATGGGAGAACAGCCAGCCGGGCCCGGAAGGGCATTTGCACCCGCCATGCTCCGGAATCCCAGGGATCTGTGGTGCAGTGCGGGCGGTTACCTTCGGAACGAAAAAGCGGGATGGGGCATTTTTGAACAAAACAGGGAAAGATACCTGGCCCGGTGGGCTGCTTCCGGAAAGGATGCACAGAAAATGCGTACATTTCTGCAGGAAAGACTTTGCAGGAACCGCCGTCCGGGTCCTCTTTTTCTCCGGAAAATCCGGGATACGGAAATGGTTCTGGATCTTTTCTGCGACAGTTACCTATGGGAGTCCCAGGAGGGCGTGATCAACCACGGCTTCCTGTTCCGTGAAACAAAAGACAGACTGCCGGTCACCATCGCCCTGTGGCGGGACGGCTGCAGGCGCCTCACGGAGCACTACACCGTCATCAGGGACATCTGCCGCAGAGGCCGGGCAGTGCTGGTTCTGGATATCACGGGGATGGGCATGCTGGAGCAGAGGCAGTTTTCCCCTGCCGTGGACAAAGAAGCCTTCTACAGCGCGAAGTTCAAGCTGAACACTGATCTTCTCTGGCTGGACGACTGCCTTATGGCGCTTGGATGCTTTGACCTGCTGCGCTGTCTGGATGCTGTGGAAGAAATGCCTGGTACTGACTGTTCCGGCACAGAACTGTATACCTGGGGAAGCCATTCCCTTTACGGTGAGATTGCCGCGTTTCTGGATCACAGAATCCGTGCCCTTACCTGCCAATGTCCCCGGGCCTCCTTCGGTGAAATTGTGACACAGAAATATTATGATCCCGCGGACATGGCATCCTTTGTCATCCCGGGAATATTAAAATACGGGGATATCGAAGATATCCGGAAATGGAGATTTGCAAATGAAAATAATTGTCAGTGAAAATGCCACTGTTTTGGGAAAAAAAGCTGCCGCCATGGCAGCACAGTACATAAACGAAGCCATCTGCCAAAAGGGCAGCGCACGTATCATCCTCTCCACGGGAGCTTCCCAGTTTACCACGCTGGAAGCCCTGGTCCTGGAAGACATCGACTGGAGCCGGGTGGAAATGTTCCATTTGGACGAATATGTAAACCTGCCGCAGACACATCCCGCCAGCTTTGTGAAATATCTCACGGAGCGTTTTGTGGAAAAGGTGGGCCCCTTAAAGGCCGTACACTTTGTGGATACCTCCCGGGGCACGGATTCCATAATAGAGCATCTGACTGCCCGGCTGGACAGCGCCCCCATTGACCTGGGCCTCATCGGCATCGGTGAAAACGCCCATATCGCATTCAATGACCCGCCTGCGGATTTTGACAACCAGAACGCTTACATTGTGGTGAACCTGGATGAAGCCTGCCGCAGGCAGCAGCTTGGGGAAGGCTGGTTTCCCACTCTGGAAGATGTCCCCGCCCAGGCAGTATCCATGACGGTGAGCCGCATCCTGAAATGTGAGCATATTATCTGCCCCGTTCCCTATCGCGTAAAAGCAGCGGCTATCCGCAAAACCCTGGAGCAGGATGTCAACAATATGGTTCCCGCCACTATCCTGAAAACCCACAGGGATGTGACAATATTTGCGGATCAGGAATCCCTGTCGGAAGTGCCCTCCCCGCTTCTGGAGCAGTATGTATGAATACACTCATCACAAATGTCCGGCTCGTATGGGAAGACCGGATCGCTGAAAACGGCTGGCTGCTGCTGTCCCGGGGGAAAATTGCCGCCGTGGGGGAAAACACCCGGGACAACGCCCTGCATCAGGCCCTGAAACTGGCGGATACCATATGGGATGGCCAAAACCAATACCTGGCTCCCGGCCTGATAGACATTCATCTTCACGGCGGAAACGGATATGACTTTATGGATGGCACTCCGGAAGCATTTCAGGAAATTGCCCGCTATCATGCCGCCCACGGAACCACCTCCCTGCTTGCCACCACCATGTCCGCCAGCGAGGAAGAAATCCTTCATGTGCTGAATGCCTTTGTACAGTATGCCCCCCGGATTCAGGACTGTCATCTTCTGGGGGTCCATCTGGAAGGACCCTATTTTAACAAAAGACAGTGCGGCGCCCAGGATCCCGGCTTTATCAGGGATCCTGACCTGGCACAATGCCGTCGTTTTCTGGAAACCGGCTGCGTCAGACGGGTAAGCCTGGCCCCGGAGCTGCCGGAAGCACTGGCACTGGCAGAATTCCTGGCGGAAAACAAAATCATTGTATCCGCAGGCCACACAGAAGCCGACTTTGACTGTATGGAACACGCTTTTGCCCATGGCTTCTGCCTTATGACGCATCTCTACTCCGGAATGACCGGCGTCCACAGAAAAAATGCCTTCCGGATGGGCGGGGCCGTGGAAGCCGGACTGCTGTGCGACACCGGGGCCGTGGAACTCATTGCGGATGGCTGTCATCTGCCGGGCTGTCTGCTGCGTCTGGTGCGCAAATGCAAAGATCCCCGAAACATCATTCTGGTCAGCGACGCCATGAGAGGCGCAGGACTTGCGGACGGATCGTCCACAAAACTGGGAAGCCTGGAGCAGGGCCAGGATGTAATCATCGAAGACGGTGTGGCCAAAATGCCGGACCGGACTTCCTTTGCCGGAAGCGTTGCCTCCGGTGACCGGCTGATCCGGACCATGCGGGACCTTGGAAACGTTCCCCTGTACGAGGCCGTGGCCATGATGACGGCAAATCCCGCCCGGCTGCTGGGTCTGGACAGCCAAAAAGGAGGGCTGCTGCCCGGTATGGACGGAGATGTGATATTGTTTGACGAAAATATCAATATCAGGGCCGTCTGGGTTGCCGGAAACCGGATTTGCGAAAGCGCTTCCCGGACACCGTCCTCCTGAAATGCATCGGTGCCGGGATCCGGAACCGGATCCGTCTTTTTTGCGGAACAGACGACAGGATACGACGCCCGCGGGCAATGAGGAAAATAGCCATGCCTGCATGGATATGGAAGCCAATTCATTGGTTTGATACCCCGTTGCCTGCAGCGGGGTCTTTAATTTTATGAAAGCGAGGAATGAAAATGAATCAGAAATGTGTCAAAGTGGCAATCGCGGGACTTGGCGGCAGGGGAAAAGATACCTATGCGGAATGTGCCCTGCGTTTTCCCCGGAAAATGCAGATTACGGCCATAGCGGATCCTGTGGAGGAAAAACGCCGGGATGTGGCCGGGAAATTTCATATTCCTGAAGAAATGTGCTTTTCCTCCGCAGAGGAGCTGCTGGCCGCCCCCAAAATGGCCGATGTGCTCTTTATCTGCACCCAGGACAGGATGCACTATGCCCACGCCATCCCCGCCCTGCAAAAGGGTTATCACCTTCTCATTGAAAAGCCCATTTCCCCCATTGCCTCGGAATGTGCCGAAATCGCCGCTGCCGCCCGAAAATACCACCGTCATGTACAAGTATGCCATGTGCTGCGCTATACCCCCTTTTTCCAGGAAATCAAACGCATTATCCGGGAAAAAACCATCGGGGAAATTGTGGCAGTCCAGGCAAAAGAAAATGTGCAGTACTGGCATCAGGCACACAGCTATGTGCGGGGCAACTGGGCAAAAGCAGAGGAATCCAGCCCCATGATACTGGCCAAGTCCTGCCATGACATGGATATTCTGCTTTGGCTGGCAGACAAAGCCCCCAAATATGTCTCCTCCTACGGCAGCCTGTTCTTATTCCGGCCCGAAAAAGCACCCGAAGGCGCTGCGCCCAGATGTCTGGAGGACTGTAAAGTCAGGGAAAGCTGTCCCTATAACGCGGAACGCTTTTACATTCACGAGAGACTCCTGCAGAACCGGACACAGTGGCCCCTGAATATCCTGAACATACATCCCACGGAAGAAAATATCCGCCAGGCGCTGAAGGAAGGCAATTACGGAAAATGCGTTTATTACGCAGGCAACAATGTGGTGGATCACCAGGTGGTAAACGCGGAGCTGGAAGACGGCGTGACCCTCAGTTTCACCATGAGCGCATTCACCAGCAGAGGCGGCCGGCACCTTCATATCATGGGAACCCTGGGAGACATCGAAGCCGACATGGACCGCAATCTGATCCGCACGAACCGCTTCGGACAAGAGCCGGAACTGACGGATGTCACCACACTGGCCCAGGATTTCAGCGGCCATGGCGGCGGGGATTTCCGCATGGTGGAAGAACTTCTGGACGATATTGCCCAGGACAGGGAACCCGGCTGCGGGCTCACCTCTGTCTCCAAGTCAGTGATGAGCCACTATCTGGCCCTGGCAGCGGAAGAATCCAGAATCCGGCACGGCAGGAGTATTGCTATGGAAGAGTGGATCAGGGAACATGAAACCCTGGCTGAAAAAAGTTATTTATGAAATATTACGAAAGTCCGTCCATCCAAAACCCGGGGAATACAAAATGTTTCCCCGGGTCTCCATGCATGACATTACAAATTACGGATTCAGACGTCCCGGCCCCCGGAAAATAAACATGGCCTCCTTTATGGTCAGCCCCAGAAGCAGCATGGTCAGCCTGTCCACCCCAAGTCCGAATCCCCCATGGGGAGGGCATCCGTATTTAAAAAATTCCAGATAAAACTTCACGTCTTCGGCCAGCCCTTTTTCCTCTGCCTGCCTTTTTAAAATCTCGTGGCGGTGTTCCCGCTGTGCTCCGGTGGTAATCTCCACGCCTCTCCAGATCAGGTCATACCCCTGGGGAACACCGTTTTCGTCTCTCATATGGTAAAAAGCCCTTTTGGAGGCGTCAAAATCTGTCACAAACAGGAACTCATGGTCGTAATGCTTTTTCACCCATTCAAAACTCAGTCTCTCGGCCTCTGTGGTGAGATCCCCTTTTTCCGACTCGTCAACGGTGTAACCGAAATCTTTCTCCAGTTCTTCGTATAATGTTTTCAGGGAAATCACCGGAAACGGCGTCCCGGGAACCCTCACCGGTATCCCGAACATTTCCTCTATCTGCTCCCCATATTTATCCTGGATGCACTCCAGACCTGCCTTCAGCAGATTTTCCTCCAGTTTCATCACATCATGAAAAGAATCAATATAAGAAAACTCCAGGTCAAAGCCCGTAAATTCCGTGGTATGCCTGCTTGTAAAGGACTTCTCCGCACGGAAAACCGGTCCCACTTCAAAAATCCGCTCCAGACCTGCCGCCATGGCCATCTGCTTATAAAACTGCGGACTCTGGGCCAGATAGGCATTCCGGTCGAAATATTTCACCTCAAAAACATCCGCGCCGCTTTCGCTTGCAGCCCCGATGAGTTTCGGCGTATGGATCTCCACAAAATTCTCATTTAGCAGATACTGTCTCATGGCATTCACAAAGGCAGTCTGCACCTGAAACATAAACTGGTTCTCATCGGTTCTCAAGTCGATCCAGCGATAGTCAATTCTCTGGTCAATGCCGGATCTTTCCACCGCTTTTTTCTTCTTTGTGGCAGGAATTTCCTTCCTGGCAATGGGCAGGGGATCCGCAATACTCTCCACCCTGATTTCCTCCGGCAGGATCTCAATCCCTCCCATTTTCACATACGAATTCTCAGCCACCACTCCCGAAACGGTAATCACGGAATCGCCGGTTACACCCTCCATTGCCGCCGCAGCCTCAGGTTTTTGCTCCTTTTCCAGCGTAATCTGCACCTTCCCGGTGATATCCTTTAAGACAATAAACAGCATTGCCCTGCTGTCCCTGATGGTATCCACAAAACCCTGAACCTTTACCCTTTTCCCGATATGATTTCTGATCTCCCCTAATGGTATTCTGTCGCTCACTTTGTCTTCTCCTCTTCCATTCATCTTTTCTTTCCGGAAATGAATTTTGATACCGGCTTCCGGATTATTTCCGCAGAATTTTATCCATGGCTTTCCCCCTGGCAAGTTCGTCCACTAATTTGTCCAGGTACCGGATATCCCGCATCAGGGGGTCCTCAATCTCTTCCACCCGGATGCCGCAGACCACCCCCTTAATCAGCTTTCTGTTCTCGTTCAGCTCCGGCGCATTCCGGAAAAAATCCCCGTAAGAAAGCTCTTTTTCCCACATGTCCTCCAGTTCTGCCTGGCTGTATCCGGTGAGCCACATTATTACCTGGTCCACTTCCTCTTTGGTCCTTCCCTTTTTTACGGCCTTGTTGACCAGCGCCCGGTAAATCTTTGCAAAATCCATCTGATATACTTTCTCATTACTCATACAATGCCCCCCTGTTCTGCCAGGTACGTTTTCCCGGCGTTTTTACCAGACCTTTCAGCGCTTGCCGGCCGAAAAGGCACCGGCTTCCTTTACCCAGTCCAGCAGCTCGTCGTCTATCTCCGCCTTGTCCGAGATCAGGACATGATGTGTCCAGCGATGAGGATACGGCTCCACTGCCGCGTCAATGCGCGGCGAATCCACCCGGTATCCCAGGCCAAAAGTTATCACAATAAAAACTTCCGGCCTCTCTTTTGCCTTCCGCACCGGCAGAAAAGATACAAACGCGAAATGATGTCTGTTGGAAAAGGCAATCTGCGTCTTCTGGACTTTCACACTCACGTCCGGCATCGCGGAAAGTACCTTTTGCTCAAATGCCTCGTACAATGGCAGCGCGTCCGGCTTTTTATCAAAAAAACAAAGAATATCCTGGTTCATCTCCTGCTCCTTACGCCAAAATATTATTCACAGTATAAATCATATCCCGTCAGAATTCAATATAGTTTGTATCCATGATATCATTCAATAATTTTTAATTAGATAAATATAAAAATAAATATTGACATACCAGCATTGTATGTATATAATCAGTATAGACCTTCAAATGACAAGAGATGAAAGATTGAAAATTAAAATTTTCAATCGCGAGATTTGTGTCTTCGCGCTGCAAAGCCATACATGGCTTGCCACAAACTCGTTATGCACAAAAG
>CAJTLR010000041.1 GCA_910577185.1 uncultured Acetatifactor sp. | reverse complement strand
AACTTCGAGGCCATGATACGGGAGTTCATGGCGTCCGGGACGGAAAGGGCCCTGGCCATAGTCACCACGGCAAACGGGAGGCTGCTGGAAAGGCTGGAGGAAAGGCTGCATTTCGGGGGGGACGCCCGGGTCAGGTTCGTGGGAACCGTGTACGACCGGGAACTGCTGGGGGCGATCCGGGAAAATGCCTTTGCGTACATCCACGGGCACGAGGTCGGGGGGACGAACCCCAGCCTGCTGGAGGCCATGGCCCGCACGGACGTGAACCTCCTGCTGGACGTGGGGTTCAACCGGGAGGTGGGGCAGGACGCGGCCCTGTACTGGGGAAAGGAAAGATCCGGGCTGGCAGGGCTGATCCGTTCCGTGGAGGAAATGGGGGAGGGGGAGCGCCGGGAACTGGGCAGGAAGGCCAGGGCCAGGATAGCGGAGGCCTACAGCTGGCAGGGGATAGCGGATGCCTATGAAAGGGTGTTCACCGGGGATTCCGGGCAGAATCCGGGGGGACGGATATGATCCGGGATATGATCCGGGAAACGGTTCCGGGTGCGGCAGGGAGGCATGAAACGGCAGCGGGACCGGCAGAAAAAAGGAGACTGGCAGGAAGGATCATTCTGGTTCCGGTACTGCTTGCTGCCATGTGCCTGGCCGGGTATCTCCTGCTGGCAGCGGCGTACTGCATTCCGACAGGGCTAATGGACAGGCAGGTGGCGGAATCCTGCGCTGTTTTTGAGAGGGAAGGAAGTTACCCGCGGACCGGGGGGGCAGCCAATTCCCAGCTGGATAATTACACGGACGCACTCATGCTGCTGAAGGCCTCATATCCTGAAAACGGGAATGTGTGGGAAGCGGCGGCCAGGGTTACGGGATACAGGGCAGGGGGCATGACCCCGGTGGAAACGGTCCTCAGCGTGGGACAGGGGGGGACGGAAGGGCTGGACAGCGGCGACTATGCAAGGTACTGGCACGGATACCTGGTTTTCCTGAAGCCGCTGCTTGTGTTTTTCCATTACGGCCAGATCAGGGACATCCTGATGCTTGTACAGTCAGGCATGCTGGTGGTGTTGGTATGGCTGCTTTCGGGGAAGGAAAGGAAGCTTGTGTTTCCGACGTTCCTGCTGTGGGTGTTCCTGAATCCCAGGGCAAATTCCTGCTCGCTGCAGTTTAACAGTGTGTTCATGCTGACATTTGCCGGCATGGTTTTTATCCTTCTGTTCCACTCCCGCTGGAAGGAAAACCTGTATCCCTGGCACCTGCTGTTTCTCTTCCTGGGGGCCGCCACAAGTTATTTTGACTTACTGACATACCCGCTGGTGACGCTGGGTGTGCCGCTGGCCCTGTGGCTGTATTTTAACATGTCAGAAAAATTCATGGCCAACTTGAAAAACATGCTGTGCAGTTCGGCATTCTGGGTCATGGGATACGGCGGACTCTGGGGGGGAAAGTGGGTCCTGGGAAGCATTGTGACGGGAACGGACATTTTGGAAAATGCCGCCGGAGCGGTCCTGAACCGTACCGTGGGAATAAATTCCCCATACCAGGAAAGCATCACATACCGCGGGGTTATAAAAAGACAGCTGCTGGGCGCATGGCAGCCGCTTCTGTTTGTGCTCTTTGCGGGAACTGTGTGCCTGCTGGCATACAGGCTGGTGAGGCAGGCGGGACAGAATGCAGGCGTGCTTCTGTATGTTTTTGTAAGCGCGTATCCCTTTGTGTGGTACCTGGTTTTGCAGGAGCACTCATACACCCATTATTTTTTCACGTACAGGACACTTGCGGTTTCCGTATACTCCCTGGCCGTCTGCGGGGCAGGATGCAGGCGAACCAGGGGAAGGGATAGGGGGAAACGGGAAGGGACGCATCATGGAAGAACTGGTAAGCATAGTGGTTCCGGTCTATAATGTGGGGCAGTACCTAAGGGCCTGCCTGGACTCTGTGGTGGCACAGACATACAGGAACCTGGAAATTATCCTGGTGGACGACGGCGCGACCGACGGAAGCGGGGAAATCTGTGAGGAATATGCCCGGAAGGACGGCAGGATCAGGGTAATCCACAAGGAAAACGGGGGGCTTTCGGATGCCCGCAACAGGGGGATCCGGAGCGCCGGGGGCAGCTGGCTGGTATTCGTGGACGGTGACGACACTGTCAGCAGGGACTATGTGGAATACCTGCACGGACTGGTTGCGGACCGGGGGGCGGACATCGGGATATGCCGCCTGATACACTGTTTCCGGGAGGGAAGGGCGGAATTTGAACCGGAATCGGAACAAAGGGTGCTGGACGCGGAAGAGGCGGTCTGTGAAATGCTGTACCAGAAATCGTTTCTGGTGGCGGCATGCGGGAAGATTTTCCGGAGGGAACTGTTCCGGGAGACCCTTTTTCCCCGCGGGATGCTGTTCGAGGACAGCGCGGTCATGTATAAAATCCTTGACGGGGCAGAAAAAATCGTGTACGGGGATGCGGGACTTTACGGTTACATGCACCGGGAGAACAGCATTACCACGAGAAAATTTTCCAAGAAGGACTGTGATATCCTGCCGATATGTGACCGGATTGCGGAATACTTTGCGGGCCGGGGCGGGAATTTGCGGAAGGCGGCAGCATCCTACCAGGTTGTGGGAGCCCTGCGGGTGTACTTAAATGCCCCGAGAAACGGAATGTATGACAGTGAAATCAGAAAGTGCATACGGATAATAAAGGAGAAGGGCTGGAAGGTGATGCGGGATTCCCGTGCACGGACAAAGACCAGATTAGCGCTGCTGCTGTTTTTTACTGCCAGGCCGTTGATGCCAATGGTGCATCGGAAAGTCAGGCGCTGGAAATAAGGAGCTGTAATGGATATAGAGGAGATGGGATATGTCCGGACTGAAAGGGAAATTTGTACGAAAAATAAATAATAAACAGCTGCTGATTTTCATAACCATGGCTATATTATGCATGGGAAACTCTAAATATTTAATTGTAAAGGGTATAAATTCTTATGTGGAGTATGCAGGCTATTTTTTACTAATGTGCGGAATTGCGTATTATTTTTTGAAAAAACAGAATGAGTGCAAACTGAGGCTTGTCCATATTATTTTTGGCGTGGTAGTTATACTATTTTCTATTGGGATTATTGTCCAACCGCTTTCAGTATCTGTAAAAGTTCGTCTGGTATTAACGATGATTACCATCGCTTCTGCAGCTATCATAGCAGAAAATTATATAAATTCATTTGCGGATATCAGGGCAGCTTCTTACGGTGTTCTGGCAGGGATGACAGGGGCAATGCTGTTGTCGGTGGCAAATAGAGTAAGCTTATTTGACAATGTAAATGAAGGAATTTTACATATCGGCTTTAATGGCGGCCTTGAATACAAAAATTATTTTGCGGGTTCTGTTTTGGCAAGCTTTATGGGAATCAGTCTGGTTTATAAATATGGGCAAGAAACTCAGTGTAATAAAAAGTACAAGGATCTATTCATTTTATTGTTGGAGACGGTTCTGATCCTATTGTCCAGTTCAAGAGGAGGATATATATTATTTGCGGTATTTTTAGCTGTTATTAATTTTGATAAGTTGCGAGTGCTGCGAAGAAATAAGTTCCTGGAAGCGATATGCTTTGTGATTATTATACTGGCGGGAATATGGTTTTTTTATGCATATGTGCTTGGCAGTGACACTTATTTATATAGGATTAGGGGGGTTTTGAATTATTTCGAATACCATAAAAGCGATTGGTTCCACTTGTTGTTCGGCAATGCGGAAATGGCATATGAAGGGGGTGGAATGTCTTATGTGGATAATATCAGGGCAACCGTGGGATGGAATGGCACATACGAAATGGGATTTATCAATGCAATGATAAAAAACGGTATATTGGGAATTATCGGTTATTTTATTATATTTGTGTACATTATTTTTGTGTGTATAAAATGCGAAAGCGGAAAGCAGAGAACAGTGTGTTTTTCTGTTCTGGTTACATTATTAGTATCTTCTCTGGTGGAGTCTTATGTGTGCAATATCCACACGATATTTGGTATTTATTGTTACATGGTAATGAGCGGGTTATGTGGAATGATGAAAGAAGTATATAAAAGCAGGCAGGAAATTTCTTTGGAGCCAGAAGGGTTATTATAGATATGTTGCTGAGTATTATTATACCTGTTTACAATGTGGAAAAATATCTGAGACAATGTATAGAATCTGTTATATGTTGTCCAAGCGGTGATATACAGGTTATTTTGGTGGATGATGGATCAACTGATTCTTCTGGAGAGATTTGTGATGAATATGCATTTGCAGATAAGAGATGCATGGTTGTACACAAAGAGAATAAAGGATTGTCAGATGCAAGAAATGAAGGTTTGTCCAATGCAGTCTCAGATTATATTATGTTTATGGACAGCGATGACTTTTTAAGACCAGATGCACTGGATCAATTAATAGATTGTCTGAAACAATACAAGGATGCAGATATTATTCAGTTTAAATTTACCAGAGTATGGCCAAATGGCGAGGAGCGGTATTCTGATTCAGGCTTATGTAAGTTTTATGACAATGAGGAGGCATATTGTAATTATCTGCAAGGAAAAATATTTACACGTACTGCATGGGATAAAGTATATAGAAAATCTATTCTAAAGGAGATATCATATCCGGTTGGATATTTGGCAGAAGATTATGGTACAACATATAAAATAATAAGCAGAGCACAAAAATTGTTGTATTACAATAAAACGCTGTATTGTTATCGTCAAAGGGAAAACAGCATAATGGCCCAAAAAAGGATTCAGCTTTTTTATGATGAGTATGAACTGGGAAAGCAATATTATTTTTTTAACATGGCAAAATATCCGCAATATAAAATGTTGATTCATAGTGAACATATCAATTTGTTATTAAAAATGTATTTTAGAATTTCACGACATCCGGAGAAGGACAAAAACACTGCTGATGTGTTAAGGGAAATAGAGTATAGGTTAATGGAATTTAAGAACAGTTCGTGCAGATTAAGGACAAAAATCATGCTGACACTGTATTTTTATTGTTTGAAATTATTTATGTTACTTATGAAGATCAAATTTTATGATTCAATTTAACTATAGGTGTAAATGTATGATTGTAAGCAGAATAATTCCTGAAATGGGATTGGGAAACCAGCTATTTGTATATGCCATGTCGTATGCGCTGGCTCAAAAAAAACATATGGATTTTGCCTTGGATATATCTGATTATAAGGTAAATTACAGGAAGGGAAGAAGACCTTTACTCACCAGTTTTAATATCAGCGGAATGTATCTTCAAAGTGAAAAACAATGGAATAAAAATTTTGTTAATAAGGTAATTATTAAGATATTAAAGAGAATCAAATTAGGAATCGGATATAAGCGGATAAAAGAGAAGCAGGAGGACTTTAATACTTTTCACCCTGAGTATTTTGATGTCGAAAGTAAAAAAATATATATTGAAGGTTATTGGCAGAATTATAAATACTTTCAGGATTATCGTGATGAATTAAAACAAGAGTTTCGTTACATTGGAAAAAAATCGGATACTTTGTTAAAACTGGAGCAGAAGATTGCCATGGAAGAGAGTATAGCGGTTCATCTCAGGCTGGGGGACTATCCAGAGGGATGGAGATTGCCGGAAAAATATTATACGAAGGCAATTTTAAATCTGTCGGCAAAATTTCCGGCGGCAACATGGTACGTGTTTTGTGAAGAACCAGAAGCAGTGAAGGATAAAATGGAAAAGTGTCATTTGACGGCATCATATATTAAAGAATACGGTTTATCTGATATAGAAGAATTTGTTTTAATGTCTAAATGTAAACACTTTATTATAGCAAACAGTACCTACTCCTGGTGGGCGGCCTGGCTGGGGAGTGATTCCGGAACATGTGTTATTGCACCGCAGAAAGGGCAGTGGGGAAGTCACTTTTATCCTGCGGAATGGGAATTGATAGATTGTGACAAGTGACAAGGCGCGATTTCGCAAGCGGAGGCCGACATGGAATTTGAATTGATTATGCCAGTAGCTGCATCAGATGTTGAAACGGCGAAACAAAACATTACATATATAAGAAAGTGGCTGTGTCCCGGAAAGATAGTCATTATTACATCTGGTGAAATAAGAAGAAATCTTGAAAATGAACTGTACCGGTGGGATGATATAAGATTGTTGGACGAAGATGAAATACAGGAAGGGTTAAGCTTTGAGACAATTAGAAATTATCTGAAACTGAGGGGAGCTGAAAAAAGAACCGGATGGTATTTACAGCAGTTTATTAAAATGGCATATGCGTTCAAATGTGAGACAGAGTTTTATTTAACATGGGATGCAGATACAATACCCATGTGTTATATCCCCCTTCAGGAAAAAGATGGCAGGCCGATTCTGGCCGTGAAACAGGAATTTCATCCAGCATATTTTGATACGATAAAGTCATTGCTGAATCTTGACAAAACTATAAATGAGTCTTTTATTGCCGAGTACATGATAATAAAAAAAGAGATTATGATTCAACTGATAAATATGATTGACCGTAAATCTTTTTCTGCCTGGTTTATTAATATTCTGGAGAATATTGCCCAGGAACATCTTGGAGCCTCGGGGTTTAGTGAGTTTGAAACATATGGCACATATGTCATGTCAGAATGGCCTGATGTATATGAAATGAGAAAGGCAAAAGCACTGCGGCGCGGGAAACAGATATTTGGCAGTTGTCCTTCTGAAGAAATAATGGAATGGCTGAGTAAGAGCTATACCACCATCAGTTTTGAAAAGTGGGACAGACAGTATATATTCAGACATCCATGTGGCAAAAAACTATTTAGGAAGATTGTTCCGGCAAATATTTTTGTGAAGTCTTGTTTTGGAGTGATCAAACTAAAAAAATATCTGACCAGATACGTGAAAATTGGGAGGATTATGTGAAAATTGGCATAATAACGTTATTTGAAGAGAATTATAATTATGGAGCTGTTTTACAAGCATTTGCGCTGGAATCGTATTGTAAATCTCTGGGCCATGAATGTGATGTGATACGTTATAAGCATGTACCTGAAAGTGCAAAAAAGAATATGTGGACCAGGATATGCAGAAAATGCAGGACAATTTCCTCGCCGGGGGAATTTGTCTGGGAGGTATGTAATTTATTTGTAAAAAAACAATTGAAAGCATTAGAAAAAGAAAGTGAAATTGGCAGACAGGAAAAATTCCGGGAGTTTATACAAGAGAGAGTTACCTGCAGTGCCAAGACTTATACGGGTGATTCTGTCAGCCAGGTGAATGATTTATATGAGGCTTTTATTTGCGGCAGTGACCAGATCTGGAAACCGGAATGTTATACAGATACCTATTTTCTGAAATTTGCGACGCCGGAAAAACGAAGGGTGGCATATGCCCCAAGTATAGCGGTGGAGCGGCTGTCACCGGAAGAAATGTGTTACATGCGCCCCCTGATTGAGAACCTGGATGCCGTTTCCGTACGTGAGGAACAAGGAGCGGAACTTCTGAAGGCTGTCACGGGAAATTTATACCCTATTGTAGTAGATCCGGTTTTGCTGATGCCAAAAGAATTTTGGGCAAAAATAAAGAGTAAGGAGATAGTTGTAAAAGAGCCGTTTTATTTTTGCTATTTTTTATCTCCTAATTATGAGGCGATGAAAAAAATCCATAAAATAGCTGTAAAACAGAGAAAAAAGGTGGTATGTATTTCTTCTGTTGCAGGAAGTCATCTTTATCTGAATAAATTTACAGACATTTTTGTGGACTCGGCAGGCCCGGCAGAGTTTATAAGGCTGATATCAGACGCGGAAATGATTTATACGGATTCTTTTCACGGAACTGTGTTTTCCCTGATATTTGAAAAGCCCTTCTGGGTATTTGACAGAATAGTGGGGGACAAGAGTGCATCCATGAATTCCAGAATAGACACGCTTTTAAAAATGTATGGGGCCGAAAAAAGAAAAGTGGGCTGTAAGGATGCGTTATGCAACTGTATCCAGGAAAAAGTAAATGAAGTTTATGATCAGAGGAATGCGAAGAAAAGGATAGATTTATCCCGGAGTTATATAGAAAGTGCATTACGGACAGATATGGTGCATGGGGGCAATAATGCAGGGTGATCAGAAGAAAGCAGGAGTAATCCTTTCTTATTTATCCCAGGGGATATACATATTATCGGGTTTGTTTTATGCGCCGTTTATGCTTCGGCTGTTAGGACAGAACGAATATGGTTTATATCAGATGGTCTATGCGGTAGTGTCTAACTTAAGTTTGCTTAGCTTTGGCTTTTCAAATTCATACATGAGATTTTACGCAAGACATAAAGCCCGGGGAGAGGAAGAAAAAATTGCATCACTGAATGGGATGTTTATGACAGTTTTTATGTGCATTTCTGTCATATGTATTATTTGTGGGGCTGTGATGATAACCAATATCGAGGTCATTTTTTCGGATGGGCTGACAGCCGGGGAATATGCCAGGGTAAGGGTTTTGTTCATTTTACTGATTATCAGCATGACATTATCTTTTCCCAGAAGCGTATTTATATCAATAACTGCGGCACATGAGAGATATTTATTTTTAAAAATAATCGAAGTAATGCAGGGCATATTAAATCCTTTTATTGCGATTCCGTTGCTGGTACTGGGATATGGATCGGTAGGGATGGTTTCAGCTTCATTATTGCTGTCGGCAATTGCTTTTGCCGCAAATGCTTTTTTCTGTATCAGGGTATTAAATGTACATTTCTGCTTCAGGAATTTTCATTGTGGAATGTTAAAGGAAATGTTTGTTTTTACTTTTTTTATTTTTATGAACCAGATAATTGATCAGGTAAACTGGAATATCGATAAAGTGCTTCTGGGACGGTTTTCCGGGACAGTTGCGGTAGCAGTCTATGGACTCGGAGCAAATATTAACACAATGTATCTGCAGTTTGCCAATGCAATATCTTATGTTTTTGTTTCCAGGGTGAACCGGATTGTGGCAGAATCAAATGATAATAGGGAGCTTACATTGCTTTTTACCAAAGTAGGGCGCATTCAGTTTATTGTTCTCGGTCTGATATTGTCTGGTTTTATCATATTCGGACAGCAGTTTATGATACTGTGGGGAGGAAAGGAATATAAAGACTCTTTCACAGTTGCAATACTGCTGATTTTTCCGGTTACATTCCCGTTGATACAGAATTTGGGAATTGAAATACAGAGGGCGAAGAATATGCATAAAGCAAGGTCTGTAGTTTATTTTCTGATATCAGTCTGTAATCTGTTTATCAGCATTCCTTTAATCAGGGCATATGGAGCGGGAGGAGCTGCATGCGGAACCGCCATTGCGCTGGTGGCAGGAAATATTCTGTTTATGAACTGGTATTATTACTGTCGTATCGGACTTGATATCATTTATTTTTGGAAAAAGATTGCCTCTTTTATGCCTGCTCTGATTTTGCCGGGAATATTGGGGGTAATGATAAATTTTTATGTGCCTATAGAAAATCCGGTAATTATGCTTATGGGCATTGCGGTTTATTCCATAACATATTTCATATCAATGTGGTTTTTTGGACTGAATGCCTTCGAAAAGAGCCAGGTCATGAAGATTTTACAAAAAGTACACTGGGGAAAACGGGGGAAATGAGCCGGTCAGGGGAGACGGGAAGGGGGACCGATGGTGTGATTGATATAAAACAAAAGACCGATTGCTGTGGATGCGGGGCATGTATTCAGATATGTCCGCAAAAGTGTATTGCCTTTGTTCAGGACGAGGAAGGGTTTTTTTATCCGGAAGCTGATTTTTTAAAATGCGTTCAATGTGGTAAATGTGAAAAGGTTTGTCCGATTAAAAGTGCATCTGCGAAAAAACGCAGGCAGCCATCTTGCTACATAGGGTATCACAAAGAAGACGCCGTGCGTTTTGTAAGCTCTTCGGGAGGCATATTTACTCCTCTGGCCGAATATGTGATATGTGAAATGCAGGGAGTTGTCTTTGGGGGGGCCTATGACGACACTTTCATGGTGCGTCATACAAGGGTGGATAAAACTGAAATGCTGGATATTCTCAGGGGAAGTAAATATGTTCAGAGCCAGACCGGACAAGCTTATCAGGAGGCCGAGGCAGACTTGAAAAAGGATAAGACTGTTCTATATACAGGAACACCATGCCAGATTGCCGGTCTGAAGAAGTATCTGGGAAAAGAATATAGTGGCCTTTATACAGTGGAGGTATTGTGTCACGGGGTGCCGGGCCCAGGACTTTGGAGACAATACCTTGACGAAAAAGAAAAGCATTTTCAAGGAAAAGTGACATATGTGTCATTCCGGCAAATGAAATCGAAATGGACTTCATTTGCCATGGAATTACAGTTTGATAATGGCGTAAAATACGAAAAAGACAGATTGAAAGATCCCTATATGCAGATGTTTCTGAATAACCTGTCATTAAGGCCGGCGTGTTATGATTGCCAGTATAAGGACATTGACAGGAGGGAGGCAGATTTAACCATAGGAGACTGCTGGGGAATTGAGACTTATATGCCTGATATGTTTGACGATAAAGGAACCTCAGTAATATTTGTGCATTCTGAAAAAGGAAGGAAATTGCTGGAGCAAATCAGGAATAAACTGATACTCAGGGAAGGAGAAGCAGATAGGGCGGTATCACCCGGGGCAGAGTCAAGAAAATCCCCACTACCCCATCCAAAAAGGAAAGTGTATCTTGAAAAGGTGAAGAAAGGAAAAAGTATAAGCGAACTGGCTAAGGTAACAAAGCGGTCCCTGCCGGAACGTATAAAGACAAAGATGGAAAGGCTGCTGGAGACTGAGGGGAGAAGGGATAATGAGCGATAAAGATAAAGTTCAGGCTGACTGGCTGGATGTGTTCAGGGTCGCGGCCATGGTGATGGTTTTTGTGTTGCATTTGTCTCAAAGAATTATTAGTAACGGGGCCATTGCCAGGTTTTTTAACAATATGGGATTTGCAGGAGTTTCGGCTTTTTTTGTGTTATCAGGATATTTAATTCCTGCATCTTATGAACGATGCGGGACAAAAAAATGTTTTTATATAAAACGCATCTTTCGCATTTTACCGGTCTATTATGTTATTTTAATGCTAAACATGATTTTCCGAAGCATGCCGCAAGATATCACAGGGCTTGGATGGTGGCGGTATATATTGTGTATTAATGTGGTGGTGCCTGCATGGGAGACTGTCTGGAATTCCTTTGCAGGGCTTTGGACCATCAGTATGTTTGTCTTCTATTACCTGATGGTTCCGTTTCTGGGCTGCCTGGGCCGTGATTGGAAGAAAAGTCTGGTTGTTGCGCTGTCAATTAATTCTGTGTCAATCGTAATATTAAAATGCATGAAAATAATTTTTGCCGGAGAATTTGGGGGAAATCTTGACTTTATTGAAAGATCCTTTTTGCGGATGCTTCCTATTTTTCTGCTTGGTACCGCAGCCCTGAGTGCAAAAAGAGAAAAGAAGGAAAGGGAACTTTCTTTTGCGCTGGCACTATATGTTTTTTTGTTACATATGTTTGGAATCAGGAATGATTATTTCTTTTTCGGTTCACTGGTGACCATCGCAGTGGCAAATATGGAGACATGGAAGATGAGGGTTGCCCAATGGATAAATAAGGGAATTAAAATCCTGGGGGGGTATAGCTTTCTTGTATATATGGTACATTTGACCGTGTTTGACGCGGTGGATCATTTTGGACTGAAAGAAAAAACAAATACTGTATTTTATAGTTTCTTCTTATTTTTTTGTGTGGCGGTATCTGTGATTATCATACATTTTACAGTTGAACGGCCTATTTTGTGTTTAGAAAAGAAACTATTAAAAAAGCTTACCTGATATTATTCGTTTTACTGATATACAATGGGAGAGATTTTGGGGAAGGGGATATATTAGGATGTGGAAAATAAAGAATAGTCAGAAATTGTTTTATGCCGCATATTTTATTTACATAGCGGGTATGTTTATGGATGTACTGCCGGATATACTTTATGTAGATACAGAAATGCTGAAGAAAACATTTAAAATGATTTCCATGGTACTGCTGGTAATTCGTTTCTGTTTTTTTGTATTACCCCGTGGATTTGATTTGAAAAACTTAATAGGAAAAGGTATCCTGAAATATTTCACGGTTCAAAAAATTTTTCTTGTGATAATCTTTTCGTTTACTTTATTGTTGGGGCTTATGTCAAAAAATTTCTACTTGCTGGCATTGATAATGTTTGGGCTGAATATGCAGGAATTCAGGATGAGAGAATTATTCAGCGTGAGTTTCTGTATATTGGTATTTCTCACTGGGATGACAATTTTGCTATGTTTCCTAGGGGGGGTACCGAATATCCGGCTGATTCGGGATACAAGCTATCATTATGGTAAGGCAAGGTATACATTAGGATTTGTACATAGTTTGGTTTTGCCGGGGATATTGGTGTATGTTGCCGCTTACTTTTATACCATAAGAAAAAAGGTAAAGGTGTCAGACTTTATAATTTTTCAAGGATTAGGGATTCTGGTCTTCTATTTATGCGACTCCAGGAACGGAATCATTGCCCTGGAATTCCTGCTGTGGAGTTTATTGGTCTGGCAGTTGGTTATGGGAAAAGCATACGGTAAAAGAAAACAGATATTAGAAAAGGTCCTGACAATAATGGCGTCTGCCGCTTTTCTTCTAATTACTATATTTAGTTTATTCCTTTTATGGGGATACAGCGGACAAAAACAATTTGCAATTATTTTGAATTCTGTTTTGTCTAATCGCGTCATGCTGGCACTTCTGAATTTTGATGTATTGCCGTTTCAAATGATAAGTGTTTTGTCTCAGCAAGAGTTCAGTGATGTGACACTGCATGTTTTTGATAATGGATATTACTATCTTCTTGCAAGATATGGATATGTTGTAGTGGGAATTTTTATCATTACGACGATTATGACAGTTGCCTATATGAAGAAAAAGGAAAACTATTATGCAATGATAACATATATTGTAATTGCCTTATTGAATTTTATTGATAACGGAATGGTATCCTATATCTTTTTTCCGTATATGCTTTGTGGAATCCACAGTCTTTATTATAGTGATGAAAAATCGTAACAGCTCTATGCTGCCCGGCAGAAATTCCGTAAAGTAAAAATTCCCGGCAATTGACTTATCTTATGGTATACTGTATAATTACCCTCAGCGAACATGGGGATACATGTGTGTCTCCTTGTCCGCTGAGGGTATGAAACGCTTATCAACAAGGTAATTTATATAAAGGAGTATACATTATGCATTGGTCAGACAGAATAGCGGAAAAAATCATCAGCAGGAATCCTGACAAGGAAGAGTATGTATGCGCGGCGGGCATCAGTCCTTCCGGTTCCATCCATATCGGAAATTTCAGGGATATCGCCACCAGTCTGTTTGTGGTAAAGGCCCTGGAGAGAAAAGGCAGGAAGGCAAAGCTTCTGTTTTCCTGGGACGAGTATGACAGAATCCGTAAGATTCCGGTGAATGTACAGAAAGTCAGCAAGGACATGGAGAAATATATCGGCACTTCCTACGCGGACGCGCCCAACCCTTTCGGCACGGCAGAAGCTTCCTTTGCGGAATATTTTGAGAAGGAATTTGAGGCTTCCATCGAGAAGTTCGGCATCAAAATGGACTACCGGTACCAGGCCCATATGAACCGCAGCGGCAAATACAAGGACTATGTGATAGAGGCGCTGCAGAAGAGAGGGGAGATTTTTGACATTCTGGACAGTTTCCGGACCCAGGACGCCCAGGAGGGGGAGCGGGAGAATTATTATCCCGTGAGTATTTACTGCCCCGTATGCCACAGGGATACCACGAAGATCACTTCTCTTTCGGAGGACTGTACTAAGGCGCACTATGTCTGCAAGTGCGGCCATGAGGGGGAACATGATTTTACCAGAGACTACAACTGCAAGCTGGCCTGGAAAATAGACTGGCCCATGCGCTGGAAATATGAGCAGGTGGACTTCGAGCCGGGCGGAAAAGACCATGCAAGCCCCGGGGGAAGCTATGACACCAGCAGGGTCATCGCAAAGAAGATATTTGATTATGAAGCGCCCATATTCCAGGGGTATGAATTTATCGGCATCAAGGGTACCACCGGAAAGATGTCCGGCTCCACTGGTTTGAACCTGACACCTGCCACATTGCTGCAGATTTACCAGCCGGAGGTGATCCTGTGGCTTTACGCCAAGTCGGAGCCCACGAAAGCCTTTGATTTCTGCTTTGACGATGGAATTCTCCGTCAGTATTTTGAGTTTGACAAGCAGTACAATGCATTCCTGGACGGAACTGCGGATGAATATGTGCAGGATATCATGCACAACTGCCTTATGTTTGACGAAGAGATCAGGACAGTGCCCATGTCCCATCTGGTACAGCTGGGCTCCGTTGTGGATTTCAATGTGGAGATGCTGGAGACCGTCTTTGAAAAGATCGGCACGCCTTACAAGTATGAGGACTTTAAGGAGCGTCTGGGACTGGCCAGATACTGGCTGGAGAACTGTTCCCCGGAGAATGTGAATAAACTGTGCGCCGTGCGGAACTGGCCGGTTTATGAGAAACTGGATGAGAAGGAGCGGGAGGCAGTGAAAATGCTCCATTCCTATCTGGAGGAAAATGAATACAGCCTGGAGGAACTGAACAAGGAACTGTATGAAATTCCCAAGAAGATATACGGTTATGACGCGGAAAACCTGAAAGCGCTTCAGGGAACCTTTTTCAAAGATGTCTACCGCCTTCTGCTGAACAAGGAGAAGGGGCCCAGGCTTTACTTGTTTTTGTATGCCATTGAGAAGGACAAGTTCCTCTCCCTGCTGGATTTTGCAGCGCCCATAACCGAGGAAGAGACGGCGGCCCTGACGGTGAAGGAGGAGGAGCCGGTGCAGGAGGAGACGAAGCGGGAATACGGCGAGCCGGATCCGGTAGCGCCGGTGGCGGAGGAGATTGACTCCGACGAATTTAAAAAGATAGATCTGCGGGTATGTAAGATTTTAAAATGTGCGGAGATCCGTAAATCCCACAGCTGCTATAAGCTCACGCTCTCCGACGGCATTCAGGAGAGGGTCATTGTCTCCAGCATCAAGGAATATTATAAGCCGGAGGAGCTGGTGGGCAGGAAAATTATTGTGGTGGCGAACTTAAAGCCTGCGCGTTTCGTGGGTGTCACAAGCCAGGGAATGCTGCTGGCCGGAACCAACAATGCCTGCGGCTGCCAGGTGGTCTTTGTGGACGACCTGGTTCCCGAGGGAACCAGGATCTGTTAAAGAACCGCGGTACAGGACGCAGGAAAAGAACAGGAGTGGGCTATGAAAGAAAAACAGATGGCGGTTGTGCTTTCCCAGAAGGAAATCGCACAGGGGATTTATGACATGTGGATAGAGACTTCCCTTGCCGGAGAAGCAAAACCGGGGCAGTTTCTGGGAATTTATTCCAGGGAAAAAGATAAGCTGCTGCCCCGTCCCATCAGCATCTGCGAGACAGCGCCAGAGAAAAAGGCGCTGCGCATTGTGTACCGTGTGGCGGGGGCAGGTACCGGGGAGTTTTCGGGGTATGGCCCGGGAACCGGAATTGCCCTGCTGGGGCCTCTGGGCAACGGATTTCCCCTGGAAGCGGGAAAAGGGAAGAAAGTTTTTCTTCTGGGAGGTGGAATCGGGATTCCCCCCATTCTGGAGCTGGCAAAGCGCCTGGAGGCGGAAAAGCAGATCATTGCGGGTTACCGGGACGGAGCTCTTTTCCTGAAGGAAGATCTGGAGAAATACGGCTCCCTGTATGTGGCTACGGAAGACGGCAGCGCAGGCACCAGGGGCAATGTCATGGACGCCATTGGGGAAAAGGGGCTGGAAGCGGAGGTTATTTACGCCTGCGGTCCCATGCCCATGCTGCGTGCCGTAAAAAAATATGCGGCAGACCGTCACATTCCGGCCTATATTTCCCTGGAAGAGCATATGGCCTGCGGTGTGGGTGCCTGCCTGGGCTGTGTGGTCAGGACCAAAGAGAAGGATCCCCATTCCCATGTGCACAATGCCAGAATCTGTACGGACGGGCCGGTATTTGAGGCCGGGGATGTGGAAATATAAAGGATGCCATCCCGGGGCGGGATATCCGGCAGGGGACAGTGGTAGATCCGGTGCGTGCCGGGCAGATGCATGGAGGCAGGCAAACAGGAGAAAGGTAACAGTGCGGAAATGGGGCAGAAGATGAATACACAGGTGACACTGGCCGGTGTGACTTTGAAAAATCCGGTCATGACAGCTTCCGGAACTTTCGGTTCCGGTATGGAATATTCGGAGTTTGTGGATTTGAACCGTCTTGGGGCAGTGGTGACCAAGGGCGTGGCGAATGTGCCCTGGCCGGGAAATCCCACGCCCAGGGTGGCGGAAGTGTATGGCGGGATGCTCAACGCCATAGGGCTGCAGAATCCCGGGATTGACGTGTTTCTGGAGAGGGATATTCCTTTTCTGAAACAGTTTGACACCAGGGTTATCGTGAATGTGTGCGGCAAAACCGTGGAGGATTACGTGGAAGTGGTGGAGCGCCTGGGAGAGGAGCGGGCGGTTTCCATGCTGGAAATCAATGTATCCTGTCCCAATGTGAAGGAAGGCGCCATTGCATTCGGACAGAATGCGCAGGCCCTGACGCATATCACCCGGGAAATAAAACGGCATGCGAAGCAGCCGGTGATCATGAAGCTAAGTCCCAATGTGACGGATATCGCGGAGATGGCAAAGGCGGCAGAAGCGGCGGGAGCGGATGCGCTGTCCCTGATCAATACCATCACGGGCATGAAAATCGATATTCACAAGCGTAAATTTGCCCTTGCCAACCGGACCGGGGGCATGAGCGGCCCTGCCATAAAGCCCATAGCGGTCCGCATGGTATATCAGGCGGCCCATGCGGTAAAAATACCTGTCATAGGTATGGGAGGCATCTCCAGCGGGGAGGACGCGGTGGAGTTTCTGCTGGCAGGAGCCAGCGCGGTCAGCGTGGGGGCAATGAACTTTGTGAATCCTTATGCCACGGTGGAAGTGGCGGAAGGGATAGAGCGCTATATGGAACAGTATCATGTGGAAAATGTCACGGACCTTATCGGTGCAGTGGACTGAGGGCGCATATATTACCGGATACCTTCATATATATTCATATACGAGTATATATGGAGGTATTTTTGTGGAACTGGTAAAAAGAAATATACATATGGACCGCGTCAGAGTTCAGGCCCTCACCCAGTTTACACTGGAGGATGATGTCAATATTCCGGAGAACAAGCCGGATGTTGCGGCCCTGAACCTGGAGAAGGGAGAGCTTCTCATCGATGAGATCAAACCGGCTGCAGACTATGTGACTGTGCGGGGAAGGCTGAATTTTGTAGTGCTTTACCATACCCAGGAGGAGGGCAGCAATCTGGTGGTGCTGGACGGGAAGCTGCCCTTTGAAGAGAAAATCAACCTGCAGGGGGTGATGCCCACGGACCCGGTGACGGTGGAGGGAGAAGTGGAAGACATCACCATGAATATGATCAATTCCCGGAAGCTGAATATCCAGTCCCTTGTGACAATGACGGCCCGGGTGGAAGAACTGTACGACGAAGAGGCGCCCATTGCCATACATGGGGACGAAAAACTGGAGTATCGCCGGATGCCCCTGAATGTGGCGCAGATCGCCATCTGCAAAAACGATATTTTCCGGCTGAAAGAGGAAGTCACCCTGCCCTCCAACTACCCGAATATTTTCCAGATTCTGTGGAGCAATGTATCCATGGGAGATGTGGAATTCAAAATTATGGAGGAAAAAATCAATATTTCCGGGGATATTCACCTTTTTATCCTGTATGAGGGAGAGGGGGAGGAGCATCCCTGCCGCTGTTTTGAGACCACACTGCCTTTCAGCGGTGTTTTGGAGTGCCACGGATGCAGGGAGGGGATGCTGCCGGACATCCGCTATCATCTGGGACAGCAGGAGCTGGCTGTGCGCCCCGACTTTGACGGGGAGGAGCGCAATATCGGGCTGGAACTGGTGCTGGATATTGCAATCCGTATTTACGAAGAGGAAAGCCTGGAGATCATATCCGACATTTACGGTGTTTCCAAGGAGATTGGCACGGTGACCCACAAAGCGCAGCTGCGCAGGCTGCTTTCCAAGGTGACCGGCAAGACCAAGGTGACGGATCACATTCACGTAAACGGGGGAACCCTGCTTCAGCTGCTGCACAGTGAAGGTGTCGTGGCGCTGGAGCAGCAGAGTACGGTGGAGAACGGAATTCTGCTTCAGGGCAGTGTGCTTGTGAAAGTCATGTATATCACCGGGGAGGACGAATCTCCTTACGGCAGTACCCAGGCCCAGATTCCTTATCAGTACACGCTGGAGGTTCCGGATATCGCGCCCGAGGACATGGGCAAGGTCCATGCAGAGGTGGAACAGCTCCAGGTGACCATGCTGGATGGCGAGGAGATGGATGTGAAGGCAGTGCTGAGCTTTTCCACCGTGGTATTTAAGAATATTCCGGTGGAGCTGATCAGCCAGGTGAATGTGTCGGAGCTGGACAGCAGCAAAATGAGCAATCTGCCCGGCATGGTGATTTACATGGTAAAGGATGGGGATAATCTCTGGAATATCGGAAAACAGTACTATGTGCCGGTGGATTCCCTGCGGGAGATCAACTCCCTGGACAGTGACGAACTGAAGCCGGGACAAAAACTTCTGATTGTGAAGGGCGGCTGAGGAGGGGCGCGGGGTGCATGTTGCGCCAGCAACAAAATTCCATATGCGCCCCTGTGTAATCGAGTAGGGAAGATTTATCTTCCGCTACGCGCCGCGCGGGGTGCATGTTGCGCCAGCAACAAAATTCCATATGCGCCCCTGTGTAATCGAGTAGGGAAGATTCATCTTCCGCTACGCGCCGCGCGGGGTGCATGTTGCGCCAGCAACAAGATTCCATATGCACCCCTGTGCATAAAAAAGGCTTTCTTCCCATTGCGGGAGGAAAGCCTTTTTCGCATGATGCCATTATTTTGTGGGATCTTCCTGCTCGGGAGTCTTGTTTGTGGCAGCAGCCTCTTTCTTTGCATTCTCTGCCAGCTTGTCGAATTTCTCCATAACAGCCTCGTAAGTACGCTGGGAGATATCGGGAAGATCGCCGCCCCATGTCTTTCCGGCTCTCTTGAAGCCCTTTTCAAAAGCAGCGCGCATATCTTCAATCTTGTCCGGATCTCCGCCGGTCAGGGCGTTGGCGAAATCAATGATTCTGTCGGAAGTCTGGTTGACGCCCCAGTAGCCATCCTCGGCGATATCGGCCTGGGCCTGCTTCTTGGTGGCAGGATCCACGGTGTAGTCCCCTTTGCGCAGGAAAGACCAGATATCATTTGCCTTGCCGTAAGCATTTGCCTGGCCGGCCATCATCTTTTCCACCAGGCTGCGCAGCTGTGCCGTGCGGGCATCCGCGTCTGCTTTCAGCTTGTTGATCAGGTTTGTATCGGGCTTATAAGTAGGCTTTGCAGTGGAAGCGGTATTCTTGGAAGGCTCATATACAGCTCCGGTATCCGCGGCAGAAGAATTATTTTCCACCGTACTGTTTTCTTTTGCGGCAGTTTCGGTCTTGACATTTTCCGTGGCGGAATAGTTGTAGACAGAAGCCGCCTGATTTGATGTAACTCCATTTACACTCATAACATCCTCCTTCTTGACTGATTGTCATATTCTGCCTGCAGAAAAGCGCAGGCGCATCATCCATGATTTTCTATCAATTATTTCGGCTTGAACTTCCGAAAAATTTAGGCAGTTTCCGCAATTTTATGGAAATATAAGGAAAGGGGAAAACATAAATTTCAGGCCACGCCAGGCTGGGAAGGAATATGGGTCCGGATGAGAAGCCGGCAGTGGGAAAAGGGAATGCCATCCGAGGTCAGGGAATATTCTGCCCGGATTTCCAGAAAACCGTCCCGGCGGAAAGCTTCCAGGGAATGTGTGAGAATTCCCATTTTCAGACATCCGCAGGAAGTGGCATAATCGGCCAGGTATTCCTTTCCGGTCTCAAATACCATACGTGTGCTGACACTTCCCCGCCTGGTAAGTTCCAGTATAGGGGATTTCCACTTTATCATGTTTCTGGTCACGGGGCCGCCGTCTTCCGGATTTTCTTCATACAGGACATAGACGGATCCGTTCTTTTCGCAGTAGTTCCCGGCGGCGCGGGACCGGGTGACAGCCTCTTCGCCGGCGTCATCCCGCTGTCTGGCGGTGATGGTGATATATGTATTGTTTTCCATACAGATCTCCTAATGGAAATGCGAAACTTCATGCTTTGCGGGCAGCGTCTTTCACAAGACTGGAAGTATTTTTCACAGCCGTTCCTTTTAATAGGTTTCAATGTGAATGGTCTTGGCAGAGAGAATTCCGTATTTGATGATGGAATTGGCAAAGACCACAAATTTTTCCGCCTTGTCGCTGACAAAGAACTGATACTTGTTTTCGCCCAGTTTCGGGGATTCCCCGCTGAGCAGGTTCATGCCGGCAAGCATGGATTTCAGCTCCCGGGCAGTCTCGTAAGCCGGGTTTACCAGGGTGACGCCGGGCCCCATGATTCTGCCCAGGGTGGAGCGGATCAGGGGATAATGGGTGCAGCCCAGAATCAGGGTGTCAATATCGATATCGATGAGCTCCGTCAGATATCTGCGGGCAATTTCGTCCGTCACGGGGTCCTCCAGAAGTCCTTCTTCCACCAGGGGGACAAAGAGAGGGCAGGCTTTGCCGTAGATGGTGACTTCCTGGTTCAGTTCCTGTATGTACTGGGAGTAGATCCGGCTGCCGATGGTGGCTTCCGTGGCGATAACGCCGATGCGCCCGTTTTTTGTCACCTGGGCGGCCAGCCTTGCCCCGGGCTTCACCACACCGATAACGGGAATGTTGCTGTCCCGCTCCAGGGTGTCCAGGGCGTAGGCGCTGGCGGTATTGCATGCCACCACTATGGTTTTTACATCAAATGTATTTAAAAACCGCATGATCTGCTGGGAAAACCGTATTACAGTCTCCCGGGATTTGTTTCCGTAAGGGACGCGGGCAGTATCTCCGAAATAAATGATTTTTTCATTGGGAATCTGCCGTATGATCTCGCGCACCACGGTAAGGCCGCCCACACCGGAATCAAACACACCGATGGGGGCATTCCTGTCCAGAGATTTCAGGTTTATTTTATTTTCCGATTTTGTCATACAAATTCTCCAAAAATAAGTCCAGTTCCGTGAGCAGTCTGCTGCGGAAGGTGATTTTGTCCGGATCTGCGTTCAGAAGGTCAAAATAAAGGCTGCTGTCAAAAGTCCATTCCATGGGCAGGGGGGAAAATGTTCCGTCCTCCTCTTCCGTACTTATTTTTACGGTATCCGGGGTCAGGACCAGCTCCGGGTAAAACAGGCCCCACCAGCCAAGGGCGGCACACAGCGCTGCCAGGATGCGGACCGAGAACCATTTCTTTTTCATGCAATAACCTCTTTCTTTTTTTGAGGATTATTGCCGTTTTTTCCCGGATTATTCGATGCCGCTTCTTTTTCCCGCAGAAAGGAGTGCAAATTTCGGGCGGCAGGCCCCTCAGGTCACCGGAGGATTTTTTTGATTCTCCAGCCTTATCTGCCGGATGATGGCTTTTTTCTGATTGTCAATGTGGGTTTTTGCCGCCATGGCGGCGGTGTCCTTGTCTTTGCAGAGAATGCTTTCATAAATAATTCTGTGTTCATGGATCAGGGTCTCATGCTGATGACTGTCCTTGATATATTCAAAACGGTAGCGGTACATCTGCTCCGACAGGTTATTCACCAGCTGGATGAGGCGCTGGTTTCCGGTTGCCTGTACGATGATGTCGTGCAGCGCCACATCCGCCTGGGCAATTTTTTTGGTGTCCCTGGTGCCGACGCATTGTTCAAAGCGTTCACAGGCCTGCTTCAAATCCTCCAGGCCCTGCCCGGTGATACGGTCGCAGGCCAGCTCCGCGCAGAGGGCATCCAGGGTCCTGCGGACTTCCAGCACATCATTCATGCTCTTTTCCGTGATCCGTGACACCTCCGCACCGCGCCTGGGTATCATGGTGACAAGCCCCTCCAGCTCCAGTCTGCGGATAGCCTCCCTGACCGGGGTACGGCTTACCCCCAGTTTGTCGGCCAGATGAATCTCCATCAGGCGTTCACCGGGCTTTAGGTCTCCGGTGAGAATGGACTGACGCAGGGTATAGAAGACCACATCTCGGAGCGGCAGATCTGCCGGTAATGAATTTTGCATACGGATACCTGTGCCTTTCCTGTACCCTGCCGGAATTTGCGGCCGCGGGTCTGATATCCCCTGCCAGTGCGCGGGTGGCCGCTACACTGGACCGAAAACGTGTCAGGTCTGCCATGGGCGGGTACAAAATGATATAAACGTAATGATTCGGCCATGGGCCGGACCACTGTATATTAAGACAGAACTTTTGTGTCAGGATTTCGGTAAAAAGGATTCGTAAAAGCACATATCGGAGTGGTCAGAAAAACTTGTTTTGCAAGATTGCTTTCTTTCATCTGACGGTAAGCGGCCTGTCCGGCAGCCTGGTCCGTAAAAATGCCGAATACGGTGGGGCCGCTGCCGCTCATGAGACAGTTTAATGCGCCGCTGCCGCGCATCTGTTCCTTGATGGACGCGATGACAGGACAAACGGGGATGGTGACGGCTTCCAGCACATTTTCCATGCGTTCCAGAATTTCCGGAAGGCTGTTTTGCCGGATGGCATCTTCCATACCGGAAATATCAGGGTGCCGGGGAATGCCCAGGGCGTCCAGGTGTTCATAGACATATTTGGTGGAAATGGCGGCCTCCGGTTTGGCCACCAGGATATAGCATGGAGGTATGGGAGGAAGGGGGGTGAGCTTTTCGCCGATTCCCTCTGCCAGGGCAGTGCCGCCCAGAATACAGTAGGGGACGTCCGCACCTATGAAAACGCCATCCTGCATCAGCTGCTCCAGAGGAATATCCAGGCCGAAGAGCCGGCGGATTCCCAGCATGGCCGCCGCCGCGTCCGCGCTGCCCCCGGCCAGCCCTGCGGCGATGGGAATATTTTTCTGCAGATGGATGCGGATACCGGAACCAATGCCGTATTTTTCAAACATGAGTTTCGCCGCCCTGTAGACAAGATTGCCTTCGTCCGTGGGGAGTTCTCCGGAATCGGTTGTGACGGTGATGGACGCTTCTGCCTTCCGGAGAGTCAGCTCGTCATAAATGTCGATATTCTGCATGATCATTCTGACCTGGTGGTAACCGTCCGGCAGCCGTCCCACCACGTCAAGACCCAGATTGATTTTTGCAAAAGCCTTTAACCGGTACTCCTCCATGCCCGTTCCTCCCCTGAAATGCCGCCCTGTTTATTTTTTGTATCTTTATGGTTCCTTTTCGGGAAAATGTATCCGCCGCATATAATCTGAAACAGTACACATTCCTGTAATGTATATTTATGGCTCCCGTTTCCGCCGGATGCATCCATCCGGACAAGGAGCCTTTGTATCAAATTATATACAATGTGCATCTTTCCGTCAAGGCATTGTTGCCCGGAATTGCAACAGGACGGCCCCGGCACAATCATGTGGCCCCATGGAACTGTAATGTTTTTGTGGCAATGTTTTCCCGGAACCGCCCATCGTGTTCCACAAACAGCATGGTGGGGCGGTATGCCAGCAGGAGCTTTTCCAGCTGCATCCGGGAGAATACGTCAATGTAGTTAAGGGGTTCGTCCCACACATACAGATGGGCGGGTTTTAAAAGGCTTGCCGCCAGCAGCACTTTCTTTTTCTGGCCCTCCGAATAGTCCTCCATGTTTTTGGAAAACTGCACCCGCTCCAGGTCAAGCTGCCTCAGGATGGCCAGGAACAGGGATTCTTCCAGATGGCGGCTGTCACAGAATGCCGCGAGACTGCCCCTGAGCATGGAAGTATCCTGGTTTACATAGGAGATTACCAGTCCCGGGGCAGTTTCACAGACACCGCTTTCCCTGATGTCCATGGGGCTGTCCGCGGCCCGGGCTTTTTGGAGGATCATCTTGATCAGTGTGGATTTTCCGCAGCCGTTCTTCCCGTGAAGGGCGATGCGGTCCCCCTGCTCCACCGAGAAGGTCATGCCGGAAAATACCGGTTTTTCCGCGTCGGGATACTGCAGGGAATATTCCCGGAGATTCAAAAGGGTTTTTTTGTAATGCTCCAGGGGCATCAGTTTTAAGTCCACCGGCTTTTCCAGATCCTCCAGAAGCCCTTCCTTTTCTTCGATCTCCCGCTGGAGGCGGTTTTGCATCTGCGTGACCCGGCTCTGCATTTTCTTGGTTTTGGCGCCAATGTAGGCTCTGGTCCCCATGCCCCGGTCGTGGTCTTTGATGGGGTCATAGCCGATTTTTGTGGATTCGTTTTTGTCTGCCCACTGGCTGGCCCGGGCGGCGGCCTGTTTCAGTTTTCCGATTTCCTTCAGGTGTTTTTCGTTTTCTGCCTGGGCAAAGAGATCCCGGCGCCTTTTGTTTTCCCACCAGCTGGAAAAATTCCCGCTCTGGATTTCGATGGTGCGGCGGTTTAGGACCAGACAGTGGTCTGTGCAGGCGTCCAGCAGTTCCCGGTCATGGGAGACCAGAATAAAGCCCTTTTTGGAAGCCAGATATTGGGTCACATTTTCCCGGGACTCCTGGTCCAGATGATTTGTGGGTTCATCGATCAGCAGAAAATTGTTTTCCCCGGAGAATAAAATTGCCAGCATGATTTTGGTGCGTTCCCCGGGGCTTAAGGTTTTGAAAGGCCGGTATAGGATTTCCCCTGTCTCCTGCAGCAGTGTCAACTCGCAGGTCACCTTCCATAATTCGCAGTCCGGTTTGAGCTGTTCCGCGAAATCTGCCGCGGTTTCCTGCCACTGTTCCCGGGTGAGTCTGTAGGGAAAATATTCGAATACGGCGGATGTGCCGATGCTCCCCTCATAGGGATACTTGCCCAGCAGCAGGTTCAGAAAGGTGGTTTTTCCCTTTCCGTTCCTGCCGATAAATCCCAGTTTCCAGTCTGTGTCGATGGAAAAGGATACATTTTCAAATATATTATCGAAACTTCCCTCATAATGAAATGTTAAATTGTTTACGCTGATTTGTGACATTTGATTCCTTTCTTGTGATAGTTCCCGTGTGTTTCGCTTCGGATGCCGTTTACATTCCTGGGGGAATCAGCGGGGCGCAGGTGTATGGGAAAAGCAGCCCCTGTGCCGCCAAAAGTTTTGTTACATGTCACAAGCCTCAAATGGGGGAAATGCCGGAATTTCGCACACAAAAAGAGAGGTTATGCGGACATAATCTACTTTTGGCAACATGATAAAATCGCTGCGGCGAATACCGGCAGCAAAATGACGCGGGATGAATTCCTGGTGTCATGGTTTCATGTGTTCAAAAGTAAATTACATTAACTTCATCGTTCCACCTCTCTCGTTCAGATGTTTTCATTCTAACATGGCATGGGGGAATTGTCAATTGCAGATGGGTTTGTTTTTGAAAAGCGTTTTCTCTGCCTGGGGAGAAAAAGAGGAAATGTCATACAGCCTGGGTTCCCGGTCTGTGACAAGGGGGAACACAGGCTGTATGGATGTGTATGCCGGTACGGGCAAAAGACAGGAGCCTTGGCTTATTTCAGCGGTTTTGCGCCTGCCTTTTCCTGGGCGGCTTCCAGGGCGCGCCTGAAACGGCTCTTTTTCTTGGCAGGAACCGCTTCTGCCTGCCTGCCGTGCAGGCCTTTCACGCTCAGGACATAGATTCCGCTGACTACGGCTTTTACTTCTTTCTTTACCGGAACAGAATTAAAGATTTTCTCATCGCAGATCAGGGACATGATCTGGGGCCCCACCTTGGCCTTGATGATGGGCAGCCTGGAACCGCGCATCAGTTTTGGGGTCTGGTCCAGGACAAGCTGGGGCAGTCCGGACTCCCGAAGCTTCATACGCTTCTTGTCGATGACCAGCATGGAGACAGTCTGCTTGTTGGCTTCCAGCATTTCCTGCTGCTCCTGCTGTTTTTTCTGTGCCCTTTTTCCCAGAAAGTAGAGCGCTATAATCGCGGCCACCAGGACTACCGCAATTACGATCAGTACAATCATCCATGGTTTCATAAATGATCCGCCTCCTTAAAGTAACGTCTTTTTTCATTCTATCACAGATGTCCGTGGAATAGCAACAGAAAATCAGGATATAATGTCCATATTGTAAAAAGGAAGGCAACAGGGGGAACGGGGCACGGTACGGGATATCTAAAAATCCATAAAATGCTTTTCTTTGGAGGCAGAATGTGGTATATATAGAAAGAAGCCATTTTTGGCGGGGAAGAAAAGGGAAAAGTTCCGGAATCGTTTCCGGATCAGAATATGGCAGCGCGCAGAATGCGGGCGCGCGGAAATGAGGGAGACATGCAATTGACAGACATCAGGGATCTATATCGCAGCCGTGAGAAATATATCGGCAGGGAGGTGACGGTGGGAGGCTGGGTCAGAAGCAACCGTGATTCTAAAAATTTCGGCTTTCTGATTCTCAATGACGGCACTTTTTTTGAACCCCTGCAGGTGGTGTACGGGGATGCGCTTCCCAATTTTGAGGAACTGCGCAAAGTGAATGTGGGTGCGGCGCTGATTGTGCGCGGTACCATTGTGGAGACACCCGGCACGAAGCAGCCGTTTGAGATGCAGGCGGCGGATGTTGTGGTGGAGGGTGTGTCCGGGGCGGATTATCCGCTTCAGAAAAAGCGCCACAGTTTTGAGTATCTGCGGACCATATCCCATCTGCGTCCCAGAACCAACACCTTTCAGGCAGTGTTCCGTGTACGCTCCCTGATCGCCTATGCGATTCACAGCTTTTTTATGGAAAGAGGGTTTGTATATGTCCATACGCCCCTGATTACCGGAAGCGACTGCGAGGGGGCAGGCGAAATGTTCCAGGTGACAACCCTGGACCTGAACAATATTCCGAAGACGGAGGATGGAAAGGTTGATTTTTCCCAGGATTTCTTCGGAAAACCCACAAACCTTACCGTCAGCGGCCAGCTGAACGGCGAGACGTATGCGCTTGCGTTTAAAAACATATATACCTTCGGCCCTACTTTCCGGGCGGAAAATTCCAACACCACCCGTCATGCGGCGGAATTCTGGATGATTGAGCCGGAGATGGCATTTGCGGATTTAAAGGATGACATGATACTGGCGGAGGCCATGCTGAAATATATTATCCGCTATGTGCTGGAGAACGCGCCGGAGGAGATGGCCTTTTTTAACCAGTTTGTGGACAAGGGACTGCTGGAGAGACTGGAACATGTGGCAGGTTCGGACTTTGCACATGTGACTTATACGGAAGCCATAGAGATTTTGGAGAAGAACAATGATGCCTTTGACTATAAGGTGTCCTGGGGATGCGACCTGCAGACGGAGCATGAGAGATACCTGACGGAGGAAGTGTTCCGGCGTCCGGTGTTTGTGACGGATTATCCCAGGGAGATCAAGGCGTTTTATATGAAGCTGAACGAGGATGGGAAGACCGTGGCGGCCATGGACTGCCTGGTGCCCGGCATCGGGGAGATCATCGGCGGCAGCCAGCGTGAGGACAGTCTGGAACTTCTGGAACAGAGGATGGAAGAACTGGGGCTGCGGAAAGAAGATTACGGGTTCTATCTGGATCTGCGCAGGTACGGTTCCGTAAGGCATGCGGGCTTCGGACTCGGTTTTGAGAGATGCGTCATGTACCTGACCGGAATGGGAAATATCCGGGATGTGGTGCCTTTTCCCAGAACCGTGAAAAACTGCGAACTGTAACAGTCCGGTGACGCCCGCTCCTTATAGTTTACAATTTCTTAATATTTATGGGGATGAAAAAAAACGGAAAATGTGCTATGCTTAAACACATGAAGAATAAATATAAAAAAACAGTGAATTTCATATTAGCCGTATGTCTGCTGGCAGTGCTGGTCTGTCAGGAGGGCCTGGGGCCGCTGACGGCCCGGGCTTCCAGCATATCCGATATTGAGGGCCAGATCAATCAGCGCACATCCCTTTTGGACAGTATTACGAACCAGATTGTGGAACTGGAGAGCGAGCAGGATATTCTGCAGGAGCAGATTGATGACCTGAACGCAGAGATTGTCAATACCATGGCCAGTATCGGCCTGAAGGAGGATGAGATTGCCGCCAAGGAAGGTGAGATCGCCGTCAAGGAAGGTGAGATCGCCGAGAAGGAGGAGCAGATTGTCCAGAAAAAGAACCAGATAGACGAGACGGAGGAAGAATATCAGGCCGCCGCTGCCCGGGAGGAGACCCAGAGGGAGAATATGGCGGTATGTGCCCGCCTGATCTATGAGAGAGGGGAAGACTCTTACTTCAGCGCTTTGCTGGAGGGAAAGGGGCTTTCGGATATTCTGAACCAGATGGACCGTATTGAGAAGGTGCACGATTATGAATCTTCCGTGCTGGCAGATTATATACAGGTCAAGAACGAGGTCCATGATCTGTGGATCCGGCTGGAGGAGGAGAAAGAGGAGCTGGAGGCCCACAGAAAGCAGCTGGAGTCGGACAAACAGCAGCTGGAGTCGGACAAACAGCAGCTGGAAGCGGACAGGGCGGAACTGAGCAGCCAGAAAGCCAGCCTGGATTCCATGCTGGCCAAAAAGAAACAGGAATCTGCCAATTATGCGGCAGAGATCAAGAAGGCGAGACAGGATGCGGCGGTGGCAAAGAAGCTCCTCCAGCAGGATAAGGAGAAGCTCAGGAAGGCCCAGGAGGCTGCCGCCAGCCAGAATAATTCAAACAATAGTTCCGGGGGAGGCAGTTCGGCCGGTTCGGGGGGAGGAACAACCAGCGCTCCACCCGCCACGGTAGGCGGCTCCGGCAGCGGAGAGGGAAGACGGATTGCCGAGTATGCCCTGCAGTTTGTGGGGAATCCATATGTGTCGGGAGGAACAAGCCTGACCAGCGGGGCCGACTGCTCCGGTTTTACTTACAGAGTGTTCAGCGACTGCGGTTACCAGATTTCCAGGACATCCTATTCCCAGAGAAGCGACGGTGTGGGAGTCAGCTACAGTGATGCACAGCCCGGAGACATTATCTGTTACGAAGGGCATGTGGGTCTGTACATCGGGGACGGCAAGATCGTGCATGCCAGCAACAGCAGGCCTTATCCCAGCGGCGGCATCAAGGTCAGCCAGGCACAGTACAGGGCAATTCTGGGAGTGCGGAGAATCGTGAATTAATATACGGCCCACAAAGCGGGTGGCAGGTTTAGGCCGCCTATGTTGTGGGCATTCTCTATGTGTAATTTTGCGGGACTTGATATAAAATAAGCATGAAGTGAGGTTAGATATCCGTGAAAATTATTATTGCCGGCAACGGTAAGGTGGGTGCAGCGCTGACCCGCCAGCTGTCTGCCGAGGGCGACGACCTGACACTGGTCGATTCCAATCTGAAAGTACTGGAGTCCAGTGAGGAACGGTATGATATTATGGTGGTACAGGGGAACTGTGCTTCCATGAGTGCACTCCGGCAGGCAGGGGTAAAGGAGGCAGACCTGCTGATTGCCATGACAGGGGCAGATGAGGTGAACCTGCTGTGCTGTATGACGGCTCATGCCATGAATGCACGTATCCACACCATTGCCAGGGTGCGCAATCCGGAGTACATGGATCAGATTTATGCCATGAGGGAGATGTTTGCCCTTTCCATGGTGGTGAATCCGGAAAGGCAGGCTGCCGTGGAGGCAGAGCGTCTTTTGAAATATCCGGGATTTCTCAAACGCGATACTTTCACAAAGGGCCGCGTGGAGATTGTGGAACTGAAGATTGATGGGCGCAGCAAACTCTGTAATGTGGCCCTGAATGATATGTACGGCATTGTAAAATGTAAAATTCTGGTCTGTGCGGTTCTGCGAAGCGGGAAAGCGGTGGCGCCCAACGGTAACTTTGTACTCAGGGAAGGTGACCGTATTTTTGTAACCGCTTTTACCAACACCCTGACCATTCTTCTGAAAAACCTGGGAATTATTACCCATAAGACCAAGCGGGTAATTATATGCGGCGGGGGGCGCATCAGCTATTACCTGGCAAAACAGCTGGAAAACAGCGGTATTCATATACAGATTATCGAGAGCGATGCCACTCGGTGTACGCAGCTGGCCGGCCAGCTTCCTTCGGCCTGTGTAATTCAGGGAGATGCCACCAATCAGTTTCTTCTGGAAAGCGAGGGGGTTTCGGACTGTGATGCGCTGGTGACACTGACAGGACTGGATGAACTGAATATGATCATTTCCCTTTACGGCACAAGCTGCGGAGTGCCGCAGGTCATCACCAAACTGGGGCATATTGACAATATGGATATGCTGGGGAGCCTGTCCCTGGACAGCGTGATTTCGCCCAAGGAACTGTGCTGTAATACCATTGTGCAGTATGTGCGGGCCATGAAAAACCAGACCGGCGCAGCCCTGACCGTGCATACCATTGCAGACGGGCAGGCAGAGGCCATGGAATTTCTGGTGGATGGAAAGGCGCGGCACTGCGGGGAACCCCTGAAGCTGCTGAAGCTGAAAAAAGGGGTGCTGGTGGTGTGTATTGCCAAGGGGGCAAAGATGGAGATACCCAACGGTGACTCCTACTTCCATGTGGGCGATATTGTCTATATCGTGACCAGCAAAGAAAAGGGGATTTATCAGCTGAATGATATTTTTGAATAAGAAATCCGGTTTGGTGCGAGGCGTGCTATGAACTATAAGATGATGGGAAGATTCATCGGTAAGATACTGATGGTGGAAGCTGTTTTTATGGTGCCGGCAATGCTCATCAGTCTGTGGGAAAGGGAGTTTGCGGCGGTGAAGGCTTTTATGTGGAGCCTGGCGGCAATCCTTCTTGTGACAGGACTGTTGATGGGACTTTGCAGGGGGTCCAAAAATAAGTTCTATGCCAGGGAAGGCCTGGCCTGTGTGGGACTCAGCTGGATTGTCATGAGCCTTCTTGGCTGTCTGCCGTTTTATTTTTCCGGTGTGATTCCGGATTTTGTGGATGCGTTTTTTGAGATCGTATCCGGATTTACCACCACGGGAGCGTCCATTTTGCCCGGGGTGGAGGGATTGCCCAAAGGAATCCTTTACTGGAGGAGTTTCAGCCACTGGCTGGGAGGAATGGGGGTGCTGGTATTTTTGCTGGCGGTGTCGTCCATGGGGGGCGGCGACAACGGTTATACCATGCATCTGCTCAGGGCAGAGAGCCCCGGCCCCAATGTGGGTAAGCTGGTGCCTAAAATGAGGAAGACGGCGGGAATTCTGTACCTGATTTATATTTTGCTGACAGTACTGGATGTGTTTTTTCTGGTTCTGGGAGATATGTCTTTATTTGAGGCAGTGTGTACCGCATTCGGAACGGTTGGAACCGGAGGTTTCGGAATCCGGAATGACAGCATTTCCAGTTTCAGCCCCTATATTCAGAATGTGTGTACGGTGTTTATGATGCTGTGCGGCGTGAATTTCACATGTTTTTACCTGCTGCTGATCAGGCAGTTTAAGAGCGTGTTCCGGGATGAGGAGCTGCGTCTGTATCTGGGGGTGGCGCTGGGCAGTGTGCTGCTGATTGTGCTGAATCTGAGAGGTTTTTACGAAACCCTGGGGGAGACGGTGCGGCATGCGGCCTTTCAGGTGGCAACCATCATGACCACTACCGGTTACGCCACCACGGATTATGAACTGTGGCCGGGCTTTTCCAAGGCGATTCTGCTGGGACTGATGATAATCGGGGCCAGCGCGGGAAGCACAGGGGGCGGATTTAAATGCGGAAGGGTGCTGCTGGTGTTCAAAAGCCTGCGCAGAAGTGTACAAAAAATCGTACATCCGCAGAAAGTGCAGGTGGTCCGGGTCAACGGCCAGCCCATTGACGAAAAAGTGATTCAGAATACCAATGCGTACCTGGCGGCCTACGCATTTGCAGTGTCCCTGAGTTTTCTGCTGATTTCGGTGGATGGTTTTTCCATCACCACAAATCTGTCCGCAGTTCTGGCCTGCTTTAACAATATCGGGCCGGGGTTTGAGATGGTGGGGCCGACTTGTAATTTTGCGGGATACAGTACTTTTTCCAAACTGGTGCTGATCTGGGATATGCTGGCGGGAAGGCTGGAGATCTTTCCCATACTGATTCTTTTTTCCCGCACTACCTGGGCACATCGCTGACAGAAGGGCAGAGCGCCGTGCAGCGGGACATGGCCCTGCGGTGAAAGATTGAAAATTGAAAATTTTCAATCCCAAGTTTGTGGATGCCGCGCAGACACAAACTTGACATGCGCAAAAGGCCGCGCAGAAATGGGAGAAAACATGGAAAGGAAAACAACGCGAAAAATACGCGCATGACAAGGAGGTTAGGTATGGTAAAACTGACACCGCCCATGGGGTGGAATTCCTGGAACACATTCGGGGAGAAAATTAACGAGCAGCTTATTTTTGAGACGGCAGACATTATGGCCGAGAAAGGACTGCCGGAGAAAGGGTATGAATATCTGGTTATCGACGACTGCTGGTCTTTGCGGGAGAGAGACCAGAATGAGCGTCTGGTGGCAGATCCGGAGAAGTTTCCCAACGGTATGAAGGCCGTGGCAGACTATGTCCATTCGAAAGGTCTGAAATTCGGCATGTATTCCTGCGCCGGCAATCTGACCTGCGCTGGTTATCCGGGCAGTTTTGAGCATGAATTTCTGGATGCGCAGACCTTTGCGGAATGGGGTGTGGATTTTCTGAAATATGACTATTGCTACCACAGCCCCATTATTCCCGGCAGGTACCTTTACCGCCGCATGGGGCTGGCCCTGGAGAACTGCGGCAGGGATATTCTTTTCAGCGCCTGTTCCTGGGGTGCGGATGAAACCCATGAGTGGATCAAAAGCACCGGCGCGGCCATGTGGCGCTCCACCGGGGATATTTTTGACACATGGGAGTCCGTGAAAGATCTGGTGAGGCAGCAGGAGAAGCTGCATCCCTACAATGGCGTGGGCTGTTTTAACGATATGGACATGCTGATTGTGGGAATGTACGGCAAAGGGAATGTGGGACTGAAGGGCTGCAGCGACATCCAGTACAGGACGCATTTTTCTATCTGGGCATTCATGGGTTCCCCGCTGATGATCGGCTGTGATGTCCGTGACATGAACCAGGCTACCATGGATATTCTGTGCAATGAGGAAATCATTCGGATCAATCAGGATCCCGTGTGCCGTCAGCCCGTGAAACTGGTGGGAACCTGGGCGGGGGAGGACCTGCTTCTGTACTCCAGACAACTTGCCGGAGGAGATATCGCCATAGGTATGTTCAATATGAGCGGGGAGAAGGCAGTGGCGAGACTGAACCTGGATGAAGTGGGCCTTCCTTTCAGTACAGGAAAGACACTTTCCTGCCGGGAAATCTGGACCGGGGATACTTTCCGGGTAAAGAATGCCACCATGATCCGGGAACTGGAGCCTTATGACTGTGCGGTCATCCGTGCAAAAGTGGTTGATCTGTGATGAACGTCTGCATGAAATGCGGAAAGACACTTACTTTTAATGAAATCGGCGCCCACAAAAAGTTTGTCAACAGAGGAAGTATGACTTTTTTGTGCAAAAGTTGTCTGGCCGAAAAACTGGACGTCACGGTGGAAGAAATTGACCGCAAAATCGAACAGTTTAAGATGCAGGGCTGTACACTGTTTGTATAGGGAAGCAGTGGGGAAAACCGGGAATTTTGTAATCGGCAACATTAATTTACGTCCGGGAAGGCAGTCAGGAGACCCTTCCCGCAAGACGGATATGGAGGTGCAGAATGGAGTTATTAAAGGGAAAGACCGCCATGGTGACTGGCGGAACAAGAGGCATCGGATATGCCATTGTAAAGATGTATCTGGAGAACGGGGCGTCGGTGGCGCTGTGCGGTTCCAGACAGGAAACAGTGGACAAGGCGCTGGAGAAACTCAGGGCCGAAAATCCGGAGTACAAGGTGATAGGACTTTGCCCGGACCTGCAGAAGCCAGAGGAAGTGGAGAAGGCAGTGGCCACAGTGAAGGAAGCTTTCGGAAGCCTGGACATTATGGTCAGCAACGCGGGTGTTTCCGCAAGGGACAGTCTGTATGACTATAAGCCGGAAGACTTTGCGAAGACAATGTCGCTCAATGTAAATGCGGTGTTCAACTGTGCCCAGGCTGCCGCCAGGGTCATGAAGGAGCAGGGCGGAGGCGTCATCCTGAATACCAGCTCCATGGTCAGTCTTTACGGACAGCCGTCGGGAGTAGCCTATCCCACGTCCAAGTTCGCGGTAAACGGCCTGACCAAATCCCTTGCCAGGGAACTGGGTAAGGACAATATCCGTGTGAATGCGGTTGCGCCCGGTGTCACCAGGACAGATATGGTGGCCGCACTGCCGGAAGAGATGATCAAGCCGCTGATCGCAACCATCCCCCTGGGACGGGTGGGAGAGCCGGAGGATGTGGCGAACGCGTTCCTCTTCCTTGCCAGCGATATGGCGAGCTATGTAACCGGTGAAATATTGTCCGTGGATGGAGCTGCCAGAACCTGAGAAACTTCTGACCGGAAAACGAAAACAGCCATGCGTGAGGCCAGGCCTATCGCAGGGCTGTTTTTGTGTCACAGTAAAAATAAACCACCGGCTATGCCGGTGAGTCCCCAGCTGC
>CAJTLR010000040.1 GCA_910577185.1 uncultured Acetatifactor sp. | reverse complement strand
AGGACTGAAAATCCTCGTGTCACTGGTTCGATTCCGGTTCTGGGCATTTTTTATTTCCGCAAGCAATGAGGAAAATACCCGTTGCTCTGCAGGATTGCAAGTTTGATACTCCGTTGCTTGCAGCGGGGTCTTTGATTATAAAGAAAAGTGGAAGAAAGCATGTTATATGCTTTTTTTGTGCATGAAAATATAAAAATCTGCAGGGCAAGTTTACGATTGTCATAAGGGAGAGAGATGAAGAAAGTTCTTCAGGAGAAGCTGTTTTGCCATATATTTCATATTTTAGCGGTTCTGATGTTTGCAGTGCTGTTTTACTACTGTCTCGGGATAACGGGGGAGAACAGCGGGGAGCTGTCGGACGAATATATCTATTTTAAGACAGATGCGGTTTTACTGAATGTGTTAGGAATCTGTGCAGCCCTGCCGGTTCTTTTTTTTATCGGAAAGTTGTCTGAATTTCTGAAGAGCAGGAAAGTGCGGAACATAGTGCTGGCGGTAGTCTGTGTTTTATCTGCCCTCATAGGTTTCCTCTGGGTATACGCAACCAGGACTGCGCCGCAGTCAGACCAGCTGTGCATCTGTCAGTATGCGGATGCCTTTAACCGCGGGGATTACAGTAAGGTCGGAAAAGGGGAATATATTGTAAATTACCCATATCAGCTGGGGATTATCACTTTTATGCGGGTGGTTTTCACCTTGTTCGGAGAGGGAAACTACCGGGCGTTTCAATATTTGTCTGCGGCACTCCTGCCGCTTCTGGTGCTGTCCGGCTGTAAAATTGTCAGGATTCTTTCCGATGAGAACGTGAGGGTGGAGCTCTACTACCTGCTGTTCATCCTTTTCTGTTTTCCCATGTATGCTTATACCAGTTTTGTGTATGGGGATTTGCTTTCCATTATTTTCGGAATGACGGCTTCCTGGATGTTTCTGGCTTGTCTGAAACGATTTTCCTGGTGGCGTATGGCTCTTATGGGAATTTGCATGGGACTTGCGGTACAGCTCAGGGCGGGCATGATGGTTTTGGTGATTGCGCTGGTGATCACGGCGGGGGTACGCATTCTGACAAAAAGAAAATGGGAGACGATTGTATTGCCGGGAGCCCTTCTGCTGGGGGTATTTGCCATGCAGCTGGCAGTGAAGGCAATGTACCGTGATATTATGCCAAAGGACATGGACTCCATATCAGTACCGCTGGTGGTGGTTATGGGCTTAAATGACGACTATGAGCGATGCGGATGGTATAATGATTATGACCAGCAGGTATTCCTGGCATCAGACTGCAGCCGGGAACTGGCCGAGGTGAAGGCTTATGAAGATTTACAGACTTATATTGCACTGTATCGGAATGACCCCGATTATATGGTGGATTTTTTTGTCAGGAAAATGAATGCCCAGTGGAATGCACCTATGTATCAGGGAATCGCCATGAATTCAAATCTGGAAAAATGGCAGCCCGCAGTCGTGGACTCCCTTTTCCGGCACGGTCGTGTGGCAAGTCTGACAGAATCGGGGATGAAGGTATATCAGCTTCTTCTGTATGGCAGTATATTATTTCTGCTGGGGGTAAAACGGAAGGAATTTGTGGAAATAGAAAAGTACGCATTATTGATTGCCGTATTCGGGGGCTTTTTGTTCACGCTGATCTGGGAGGCAAAAACCCGGTATGTACTGCCCTATCTTTTTATGCAGTTACCTTATATGGCAATGGGAATTCATGAAATCATGTCAGCGGTGGAAAAAAGGGGAGGCAGGGCTGAATGAAAAGTTTTTTTCAGGAAAAGCTATTTTGCCGGATATTTCATGTTCTGGCAATGGTGATGTATGTATTGCTTTTTGCCTTTTGCCTGGGCCTGACAGGGGAAAACAGGTCCCTGGATGAGCATATTATTCTGAAAAAAGATTTTGTTGTGCTGAATGCTTTCTGGATATGTGCTGCCCTGGTCTGTTTGTTCCATGTGGGAAAACTGTCGGACCGGATCCAAAGCAGAAAAGGGTGGAACCGGCTGCTGGGGGGTGTCTGCGCCTTGTCTGCCCTGGCCGGATTTTTATGGGTGTTTGCCAGTAAAACAGTACCCGGGGCGGACCAGCTGATTGTCTGCAGGTATGCGGATGCCTTTAACAGCGGTGAGATTACCATGCTTGACAGAAAAGAATATGTGGTACTGTATCCCTATCAGCTGGGAGTGATCACAGTGCTGAGAGGGGTTTTTTCCATCTTCGGACCCGGAAATTATCAGGCGTTCCAGTATCTGACAGCCGCGCTGGTTCCGCTGCTGGTATTCTCCGGCTGCCAGATTGTGCGGATTCTCTCCTGTGAGAACAGGAGGGCAGAACTATACTACCTGTTGTTTATTTTTTTCTGTTTTCCCATGTATGCCTACACCAGCTTTGTGTATGGGGATTTAATTTCCATTATATTCGGACTGTGCGCCGTCTGGATGTATCTGGCATGTCTGAAGCAGTTTTCCTGGTGGCAGGCAGTGCTTTCCGGTGTACTCATGGGGATGGCGGTGCAGCTTCGGGCGGCGATGATTATCTTATGCCTGGCGCTGCTGATTACCGGGGGGATAAAGCTTTTATTTCACAGAAATCGAAAATATGTCATTGCGATGGCGCTTCTTGTTCTGGGCGTGGCGCTAATGCGGCAGGCCGTACGGGGACTTTACAGTGATGTCATGCCGGAAAAGGCAAGTTCCATACCTACATTCCTGACCATAGTCATGGGGCTGAATGACGACAATGGATGGGGTGGCTGGCACAATGGCTATGATCAGCAGACATTCCTGGCATTTGACTGTGACGAAGAGCAGGCGCAAAAACAGGCGTATCAGGATTTCCAGGATTATCTTGCGGGGTACAGAAAGAATCCCGGCTCTATGGCGTCTTTTTTCATAAGAAAGATGAACAATCAGTGGAACGCGCCTATGTATCAGTCCACGATTATGAATTCTGAGTCGGATGGACAGCGGCCGGTTTTGCTGGAAAGTCTGTTCCAGGAGGGAAAGGCGGCAAAACTGGTGACATTTGGCATGAAGCTGTATCAGCTTCTGCTGTATGGAAGCATTTTGTTTTTGCTGGTCAGAAAGAGAAAAGATTTTGACCGGATGGAGGAATATGCACTGTTGGCCGCGGTGTTCGGAGGTTTTCTGTTTACGCTGGTCTGGGAGGCAAAGACCCGCTATGCACTGCCCTATCTCTTTATGCAGATACCCTATATGGCAATGGGGGTAAACGAAATATCGTTATTTTTGGAAAAATGGTTAAAGAAAACGGGCAAAAAGTGAAAGATTTTGATAAGACAGCATAAAAAGGTGCTAAAAGTTGGAAATAACCCTTTTTTTGCTGTTTTTTTATCTTTAAATATGTTATAATTACTTTAATTGTATTTATAATTGAAGCAATTTTCAAGCGGAATCGGAGTGACATTATGGGAAAAAAACAAAAGGAACATTTTTCACAGGAGGGGGCTTCTGAAAAGACCGGTTCGGAAGCGCTGAACCTGCCCAAAGAGGGGAAATCACATAAGAGAAAAAAATATATTCTGCCAGGTATGATATTCGCGGTCATTCTGGCGGCGGGTATCGCCGCATTCGGCTATTATCAGACGGCACTGTATTACCGGACACATTTTTTTCCGAATACAGTCATCAACGGCGTGGACTGCAGCAGGATGGAAGCGGCTGCGGTGGCGGAAATGCTGGATGCCCGGCTGGAGGAGTACTCGCTGGAAGTGACCGGCAGAGATTACAGAACGGGAGAGTCCGGTGCGCAGATCGGGAAAATTTTTCCTTCTGACATTCAGCTTGCCTATCAGGATACCAGAAAGGAAGTGGAGGCCCTGCTGGCCGGACAGGAGGAATTTCAATGGATTCAGGCCTGGCTGGGACAGCAGTATTCCCACTCCATGGAACGGAATGTATTGTTTGACGAGGACATGCTGAACAGCATGGTGAAGTCCTGGGATGCCTGTAAAAAGGCAAACATGGTGAAGGCGCAGGATGCGTATATCAGTGAATACTCGGAAGCCAGGGGCGGCTACGAGATTATTCCGGAGACTGCAGGAACCCAGCTGGATGTGGAACAAGTGTTACAGCTGGTTTCGGAGGCTTTGGGCAGGCAGGAAAAATATCTTGACCTGGAACAGCTATCCTGCTATCAGGAGGCCGCTGTCAGGCAGGATGACACAAAGCTGAACAGCATTGTGGATAAGGTAAACCAGTGGCTTGGAACCCGGATTTCTTATGACTGGAACGGGAGCAAAATCGAACTGGACCACAGGATCCTGCATGAGTGGATCACGCTGGAAGATGACAGCCCGGTTCTGGATGAGGAAAAGGTGGCGGCATTTGTCAAGGAGCAGGCGGCTGCCCATGATACTTATGGAAAAAAGAAAAGTTTTATCACCACACTGGGGGAGGAACTGACGCTGAACAGCCGGAATTATGGCTGGAAGACGGATACGGAAAATGAGACAAAGGAGCTGATCCGTCTCATTTACCAGGGAAGCACCACGGACAGGGAACCGGTATATAGTATTAAGGCCAGGCAGAAAGGCGAAAATGACATCGGCAGCTCTTATGTGGAGGCAGACCTGACAAACCAGCATCTGTATTTGTACCAGGATGGGGAGCTGGTGCTGGAGACGGATTTTGTATCGGGTACCATGATATCTACATATGACTGCGTGACACCGGAAGGAATATTCGGTTTATCTTATAAGACCAGAAACGCAGTGCTCAGGGGGGCTACCTACCAGACGCCGGTCAGCTACTGGATGCCCTTTTACGGAAATTACGGAATGCATGATGCAAACTGGAGGGGATCTTTCGGCGGCGATATTTTTATTACCAACGGTTCCCATGGCTGCATCAATCTTCCGGTGAGCATGGCAGAACAAATCTACCAGTATGTGTCGGAGGGATTTCCTGTAGTGTGCTATTACTATGGGGGAGCGCCCTATATAGGGCCCCCGGCCGTGGAGAATCCCGAAGGGGAAGGATCTGAAGAGGGATACGAGGAAGGCGGGGAAGGACAGGAACCGGAGCCGCCCCAGGAACCGGAACTGCCCGTACCGGATATGCCGGATTTCCCGGATATGTCAGATATCCCGGACTTTCCCGAGGGTGGGGGCGGAATCGGATAAATGCCCCTGAAACTGAAAACGGAATGCCAGAGGGAGGTAAAATGGCAGAGAGAAGATTGAAAATTAAAATTTTCAATCGCGAGATTTGTGGTTTCGCGCTGCAAAGCCATACATGGCTTGCCACAAACTCGTTATGCGCAAAAGCAGCGCAGAAATGGTGAGAATTATGAAACTGCGCACAGAAAAGCAGGCAAGAAAATGGCAGGAAAAAATGGAGCATTTCCGGAAGATACACCGGCAGATCAGGACAGAGGCTTCCGACATCCTGCAGTCAGAGAACTTTAACCGTATGAAGGAGTTTGTTCAGCACGGAAATGTGACGGTGAACGCCCATGTGATGAATGTGGCGAGATACAGTATACTGTTCAGCGAATACCTGCATATTTCCTGCAGCCGGAAAGAATTGATCCGGGGAGCCCTTCTTCATGATTATTTTCTGTATGACTGGCATGTGCCGGACGAAGAAAATCCCCACCCGCTGCATGGGTTTTACCATCCCGGCAGGGCCCTGAGAAACGCGCTGGAAGAGTACAGCCTGACCGAGAGGGAAAGGGACATTATCCGCAAGCACATGTGGCCCCTGACTTTAGTGCCGCCGGGCTGCCGTGAGGCCTGGATTGTGACAGCCGCGGACAAGTGGTGTTCCCTTATGGAAACCCTGCATATGTACAAGGGACACGGGGCAGTTCTCCAAAAAGTAAGGGAAGGCTGAATTTGGAACATTTATTTGAAAAACTGAGCCAGTATGCGGGGGAAGGAATTTACCCCTATCATATGCCGGGGCATAAGCGCAGAAGCTGCGGCATGCTTCCGGAGGAGCTGTATAAAATAGATATTACGGAAATAGATGGCTTTGACAATCTGCACCGGGCAGAAGGTATTCTGCGCATGGCGCAGGAAGAGGCGGCACGGCTTTACGGGGCGGAAGAGAGCTTTTATCTTGTCAATGGAAGTACCTGCGGGATACTGAGCGCTGTCAGCGCCGCCGTCCCGTCTGGGGGACATATCCTCATGGCGCGCAACTGTCATAAGTCGGCGTATCATGCGGCATATCTGCGGCATTTGAAAGTAAGCTACCTATATCCCGGGCAGCTGGAAGCCTTTGACATTCTGGATGCCGTAACGCCGCAGCAGGTTCGGCAGGCGCTGGAGCAGGAGCCGGATACGGAGGCGGTGCTGCTGGTGTCCCCCACTTATGAGGGCAGGATTGCAGACATAGGGGCCATTGCGGAGATTGTCCATGAAAAGGGGATTTTGCTGATTGTGGATGAAGCGCACGGCGCGCATCTGGGGCTGGCAGATGGTTTTTGCCAAAACAGTTGTCAGGCGGGGGCAGACCTGGTTATTCACAGCGTACACAAGACGCTTCCCGCATTGACGCAGACAGCGCTTCTTCACTGTAACGGAGGGCGGGTGGACAGAAACCGTCTGAAACGTTTTCTGCGGATTTACCAGACCAGCAGTCCCTCTTATCCATTGATGGCAGGTATAGAAAATGCTTTACAATATGCCGCCCGGGGGGAGGAAGCATTCCGATATTTCCGGGAGCGCTACGGAAGGATGCTGGGGGAACTGTCAAAATGCCGTCATTTACAGATTTTACAGGGAGGACAGACCCGGCAGGATGTGGGAAAGCTTGTGATGGGGGTTAAGCAGGCAGGAATCACGGGAAAATATCTTTATGATATTCTGCTGGGGAAATATGGCCTGCAGCTGGAGATGGCAACCCAAAGCTTTGCCCTTGCCATGTTTACGGTCAATGATGGGGAAGAAGCTTATGAACGAATGACAAAAGCCCTGCTGGAAATTGACGCAGGCTTGCGGAGGAGAACCGGGCAGGGCTGTGACACACATATAGGAGAAGCGAAAAGGAGGAAAGAGCTCCCTATGGGGACCGGGCCAGGGAAAAGAAACTGGCCAGAAGACGGGACCGGGGGATCCGGGGGAAAGGCGGGGGATGCCATACCGCTTTCTGATGCCTGGGACAGGGAGGCAGAGGAGACAGACCTGGAGAAAAGCGTGGGAAGGTATTCCGCGGAGTTTGTCAGTCTGTACCCGCCGGGAGTGCCGCTGCTGGTACCCGGGGAACGGATTACAAAAGATATATGCCAAAGAATCCGGGAGGATATGGAGACGGGACTTACGGTAGAGGGAATCAGGGGCCGGGAGGAAGACAGAGGAGTACGGATCAGCGTTATCAGGCAAAATGCCGGGCCGGCGCCGGGAAAAAAGCGGCGGGCCGGGGGATCATAAAATAGAAGTCCGGGGCAGGGACTAAGAAGAAAAAAGAAAAGAGGAATAAAACATGAGAAAGACAAAAATCATTTGCACCATAGGACCGGCAAGCGACAGTGTGGAACGGATGCGGGAGCTGATGCTGGCGGGCATGAATGTGGCGAGATTTAATTTCTCCCACGGCACACACCAGGAGCAGAAGGTGAAATATGAGAGAGTGTGCCAGGCCCGCCAGGAGCTGGGACTTCCGGTGGCGACCATGATAGATACCAAGGGACCCGAGATCCGTCTTCGGGATTTCGAGGGAGGCAGGGCCGAGCTGGTTTCCGGTGAGAAGTTTATTCTGACCACCGAAGAAATCATGGGAACGGCGAAGCGCGCATCCATTTCTTATAAGAACCTGAAAAATGACATTCAGGAAGGAACCACCATTCTCATCGACGACGGACTGATTGAGATGACCGTGGAGGAAATCCGGGGGGAAGAGATTATCTGCCATGTGGTAAACGGCGGCTTTGTATCCAATCATAAGGGTGTCAATGTGCCTGGGGCAGTGCTGTCCATGCCTTATATCAGCCAGGTGGACAGGGAGGACATCCTGTTCGGCATTGAGATGGGATATGAGATTCTGGCGGCATCTTTTGTCAGATGCAAGGAGGATATTCTGGAGATCCGCGAGATTTTGAACGCCCATAACAGTGATATGAAGGTGATTGCAAAAATCGAAAACATGCAGGGAATTGAGAATCTGAAAGAAATTCTGGAAGTGTCCGACGGCATTATGGTGGCAAGAGGGGACATGGGCGTGGAAATTCCGCTGGAAGAGGTGCCGGTGCTGCAGAAGCAATTGATTAAGCTGGCAAATGAACAAGGGAAGCATGTCATCACGGCAACCCAGATGCTGGAATCCATGATCAAAAACCCCAGGCCCACCAGGGCGGAAACCACGGACATTGCCAATGCCATCTATGATGGAACCACTGCCATCATGCTCTCAGGGGAAAGCGCCGCGGGAAAATATCCGGTGGAAGCAGTAAAAACTATGGCGAAAATAGCGGAAGCAGCCGAAAAAGATATTGATTACGGCATCAGGATGAGGCGGTGCGAATGCCGGGAGCAGACAGATATTACCACGGCCATCGCATATGCCACATGTACCGCTGCCAGGGATCTGCATGCGGCCGCCATTATCACGGTGACACTGTCCGGTTTTACGGCGGAGGCCATTTCCAGGTTTAAGCCGGAAAGCCCCATCATCGGCTGTACGGTCAGGGAAAATGTGTGCAGACAGTTAAATCTTCTGTGGGGAGTGAGCCCGCTGATGATCCAGAAGGAGGAAAAGGCGGAAGTCCTGTTTGCGGATGCGGTGGAAAAGGCGAAAAAAGCGGGATATGTGAAATCCGGAGATGTAGTGGTGATCACCGCCGGCGTACCCCTGGGTGTGGCAGGCACTACAAACATGATTCATGTGATTGAGGTGGCATAGAACCATGGGGAAGATCATATGCCTTATGGGAAAAAGCGCCTCGGGGAAGGACACCGTGTATAAGCGGCTGCTGGCTGACCGGGAATTGGGACTGAAACACATTGTTCCTTATACCACCAGGCCCATTCGGGAGGGAGAGCGCAACGGGGTGGAGTATTATTTTACGGAGGAATCCGCTTTCTGGGAGTTGAAAAGGCAGGGGAGGATCATAGAGGACAGGGCATACCATACCTGCCACGGACTATGGCGTTATTTTACCGTAAACGACAGTCAGTTCCGGGAGGAGGGGCAGAACTATATTCTGATCGGAACCCTGGAGGCATATGAAAAGCTGAAGGATTATTTTGGCACGGGCAGGCTTCTTCCTATTATGATAGTATTAGACGATGGAATCCGGCTGCAGAGGGCGCTGGACAGGGAAAAAAAACAGGCAGTGCCAAGATATGAAGAGATGTGCCGCCGTTTTCTGGCAGACAGCGAGGATTTTTCGGAAAAAAAAATGGCCCAGGCAGGCATTTCCAGATGTTTTGAGAATCGTGATCTGGACAAGTGCCTGGAGGATATCCGGTGTTACATGAAAAAAGAGATTCGGAGTTTGGAATGAAAGAGAGGTCTTCTTGTGGAGATTAAGGTAGGTCAGTTAAATCCCAAAAGCCCCCCGGTGGAGCAGGTACAGAGTACGCAGCAGTCGGATGGCAGTTTTAAGTTCATGCTTGCCAGCCATGTGGAAGGGGCTGAACTCCAGGCCAGGCTGCAGACCCTCATGGAAGAGATTACCATGCAGGGAGATAAGCTGTACAAGCGCAGGGATGTACGGGATATGTGGCATTACCGGAGGCTGGTGAAGGATTTCATGAATGAGGTGGTAACACATTCCCATGCCTTTTCCAGGGAGAATTTTCTGGACAGGCGGGGACGGCACAGAGTGTATGGCATTATCCGGCTGATTGATGAGAATCTGGACCAGCTGGCCCAGGAGCTGATGAAGGACGAGGCAGATAATCTTGAAATTCTGAACAAAATCGGGGAAATCAGGGGACTGCTTCTGGACATTTTTACATAAGGGTGCAGGAAAACACGAAAAGAGGGGGCTATCATGGCAGGATTTCAGGATATTATCGGACAGGAACAGATAAAGGAGCATTTGCGGAATGCGCTGAGTACGGACAAGGTTTCCCATGCGTATATCATCAATGGGGAAAAGTCTTCCGGAAAAGAATTCATCGCAAAGGTATTTGCCATGGCACTGCAGTGTGAGAAGGGCGGCGTGGATCCCTGCCAGGAGTGCCACGCCTGCAGACAGGCCTTGTCCGGAAATCATCCGGATATTGTCAGGGTCGTCCATGAGAAGCCCAATACCATAAGTGTGGATGATATCCGCACGCAGGTGAACGGTGATATTGTATTGAAGCCTTATAGCGGAGCACGCAAGGTTTACATCATCAATGAGGCAGAGAAAATGACGGTACAGGCGCAGAACGCCCTGCTCAAAACACTGGAGGAGCCGCCGTCGTACGCCGTGATACTGCTCCTGACTTCCAATGTCAACACGCTTCTGCAGACGATTCTGAGCCGCAGTGTGGTGCTGAACATGAAGCCGGTGTCGGATGCGCAGGTGAAGGAATATCTCTGCCGTACACTGCAGATACCGGATTATAAGGCAGAAGTATGCGCGGCGTTTGCCAGGGGAAATATCGGCAGGGCGAAGGCGCTGGCTTCCAGCGAAGAGTTTGAGAATATAAAGGCAGAGGCGCTGTCTCTGCTAAAATATATACAGGACATGGACCTGAATGAAATCGTTATGGCCGTGAAAAAAATTGTTGAGTACAAGATGGAGATCAATGATTATCTGGACATCTGTGCCATTTGGTACCGGGATGCCCTGCTGTTCAAGGCAACCAATGACATGAATCATCTGATTTTCAGGGAGGAAATTCAGGCGCTGCGCAAGACGGCCCAGCGAAGCAGCTATGAGGGCATCGAGAATATTATCAATGCCCTGGACACCGCCAAAAAGAGGCTGGATTCCAATGTGAATTTCGAGCTGGTAATGCAGCTTCTGATGATGGCCATTCAGGAGAATAGCAGGTAGGACAGATTTCCAGAAACAGACTATGGTTTTTTAAGGGGATATGTGTTACAATAAGCCATTGAAGGCAGTATGCCGCGGGGAGACGGACCGCGGCTTTTTGTGGAAAGATGCCGGAAGGGCATCAGTGAGGTGGATAGATGGTTAAGGTAATCGGAGTAAGGTTCCGCACGGCAGGAAAAATTTATTTTTTTGATCCTTTGGAATTTCCAGTTCATAAAGGAGACCATGTGATTGTGGAAACTGCCAGGGGTATTGAATTTGGAACAGTGGTAAACGGAATTACGGATGTGGCAGAGGATAAGGTGGTGCAGCCGCTGAAGCCGGTGATCCGTATTGCGAACCAGCGTGACATAGAGCAGGAGGCATCCAACAGAGAGAAAGAAAAAGAGGCTTTCCGGATCTGCCTGGAAAAAATTCGCAGCCATGGGCTGGAAATGAAGCTGATTGATGCGGAATATACATTTGACAATAATAAAGTGCTGTTTTATTTTACGGCAGACGGAAGGATTGATTTCCGGGAACTGGTGAAAGACCTGGCCGGTGTTTTTAAGACAAGAATCGAACTGCGCCAGATCGGTGTCAGGGATGAGACAAAGATCGTGGGCGGAATCGGTATTTGCGGGCGTTCCCTGTGCTGTCACAGTTATCTGTCGGATTTTGTGCCTGTATCCATTAAAATGGCAAAAGAACAGAACCTGTCATTGAATCCGGCAAAGATATCCGGCGTGTGCGGCAGGCTCATGTGCTGTCTGAAGAACGAAGAAGAAACATATGAGGAGTTAAATAAGCGGCTCCCCAATATCGGGGATTATGTGACCCTGGAGGAAGGCCTGAAGGGGGAAGTGCACAGTGTGAACGTACTCCGCCAGCTGGTGAAGGTTGTGGTGGATGTGGGGGATGAAAAGGAAATAAAGGAATACCCTGTGGAAAAACTGCATTTCAGGCGGAAACACGGGAAAAAGGAAAAAGTGGAATTATCCAGGGAAGAGATGCAGGAGCTGGAGCGCCTGGAGGAGGAGGAACAACAGAAGCAGAGTATCGCCGGAAAGGCGCAGGCAGAAGAAAACGTAAAAGCGGAGACAGACCAGCGCCAGGGCGGCAGGAACAGACACCGCCAGGGTGGCGGCCAGCGTCAGGGCGGGCGTGAGGAAGAGAACCGCAGGATGGGGCAAAAGCAGCATTCCGGGGAGGAACAGAAGCAGCAGGGCCCGCGCCAGGAGGAAGGGCGCAGACAGAAGAACCATGGCGTTTTAAAACAGCAGGCCCACATGGAGGCAGCGCAGGAAAGACAGGAGCAGAGCGGTGAAGAGGGACCGGGAGCCGGCAGGCATCAGAACGGAAAGGTGCACCGCGATAACAGGAAACGCCAGGATAAGGGCCGTCAGGGCGGGCAGCGTCAGGAGGGCGGCGAGTCTCAGAACGGGAGAAACCGATATGACAACAGAAACAGACATGACAGAAAACCCGGACAGGACGAGCAGCCCAGACCAAAGGACGGTCAGTCTTAAGGAAAAGGAGCGGCTGGATGACCTTCAGCGGAACGGTTACCGTATTATCCAGAACCCGGAAAAGTTCTGTTTCGGAATGGATGCGGTGCTTCTGACAGGCTTTGCCCGGGCCAGGCAGCAGGACAGACTGCTGGATCTGGGAACGGGGACGGGGATCATACCCATTCTCATGGAGGCAAAATATCACTGTGCCCATCTAACCGGCCTGGAAATCCAGCCGGAAAGTGCGGACATGGCGGCCAGAAGCGTAAAAATAAACGGTTTATCGGACAAAATAGATATTGTCACCGGCGATATCAGAAAAGCAGACCATATTTTTCCGTCTGCTTTTTTTGACTGTATCACCTGTAATCCGCCGTATATGATAGGGCAGCACGGGATTGCCAATCCGGATCTACCCAAAGCCATTGCCAGGCATGAGATTCTGTGTACCTTTGAGGATGTGGCTGCGCAGACGGCGAAGCTTCTGAAGCCGGGAGGACACTTTTTTCTGGTGCATAGGCCTTTCCGGCTGGCAGAAATCATGGTGACACTGGTGCGGCACAGGCTGGAACCGAAACGGATGAGAATGGTTCATCCTTACGGGGACAGAGAGCCCAATATGGTGCTTTTGGAGGCGGTGCGCGGGGGAAAGGCCAGGATGACGGTGGAAAAGCCCCTGATATTGTTCCGGGAACCGGGCGTGTATACAGAGGAGGTCAGCGGGCTTTACGGATTCTGAAGTTTGCGCCGGGAGGCGTTTGGATACGGTCTGGAATCTGCGGCGGAATCAGGGCGCGGCGGAAAATGGAAAGGCAGGAGGGCAGGGCGTATGGCAGGAACATTGTATTTATGTGCGACACCTATTGGAAATCTGCAGGATATGACACCGCGGGTAATTGAAACCCTGGGAAGCGTGGACTTGATTGCGGCAGAAGATACACGTAACAGCGTGAAACTCCTGCATCATTTCGAGATTCATACTCCCATGACAAGTTACCATGAATATAATAAGGTGGAGAAAGCCGGGCTGCTGGTAGGGCGCCTTTTAAAGGGGGAAAATATTGCGCTGATCACGGACGCAGGCACGCCTGCCATATCGGACCCGGGGGAGGTTCTGGTACGGATGTGTCAGGAAAACCAGATTACGGTCACCAGTCTGCCGGGGCCCTGCGCCTGCATTACGGCCCTGACCCTCTCCGGACTGTCTGCCAGACGGTTTTGCTTTGAAGGCTTTCTGCCATCGGAAAAGAAGGACAGGAGAGTAATCCTGGAGGAACTGGCAGGAGAGACCCGCACCATTGTCCTGTATGAAGCGCCCCATCACCTGGTGAAGACCCTGGGGGATCTGCGGGAGTGGCTGGGAGACAGAAAAATAACATTGTGCAGGGAACTGACCAAGAAGTTTGAGTCCGTGATGCCGGTGACGATTGGGCAGGCGCTGGAATACTATAGGACACAGGAGCCCAGGGGTGAGTATGTGCTGGTGGTGGAAGGAAAGAGCCTTCAGGAATTACGGCAGGAGGCCATTGCGTCCTGGGAAGCCCTGTCCATAGAAGAGCATATGGCTTACTATGAAGAGCAGGGTATGGACAATAAAACCGCCATGAAACAGGTGGCAAAGGACCGGGGTGTGGGAAAGCGGGAGATTTACGCACACCTGCACGGATAAACGGATAAGGCCGGAAAAGGACGGGGAAACCGGAGAGGGAAGATATAATACATTGTGGGGAGGAAGATATGGCGGCAGATCATTGTGACATGTGTGTCAATTATGTGTATGATGAAGATTATGAGTGTTACAGCTGTCTGGTGAATCTGGATGAGGACGAAATGTACCGCTTTTTGTCGGGAAACAAATGGGAATGTCCTTATTTCCGGAGGGATGATGAGTATGGGGTGGTCCGGCATCAGATATAATCCATCAGATGGCTTTGCTGAAAAATAGTTCCATGGGCTGGGCGTATTCCGGGATGTCGATGGTCAGACCTCCGCAGTCTTTGTATCCCAGTTTCCGGTAGAAGCACTGGGCGGTTTCGTCTGCCTGGGTGGAAACCAGAAGCATGCCGAAGCCCTGCTTCTTCATGTCCTGTTCCCAATGCTCCATGAGCTGCCGCCCATACCCTTTCCCCTGAAAGGCCGGATCAATAAAAAGCATGGTACAAAAGGGGGTATTGTCCCAGAAAAGATTGTACCGCAGCAGTCCCGCGGGCGTTTCATCCAGCTGCAGCAGATAGGCTCTTTTGTCTCGGATTTTGTTCGCAAATTCTGTTTTGGGCAGATGCCGGTCAAGCCGGTACCAAAAACTTTCATCTTCTGCCTGTGCATATCTTATTTTTACCATTTTCTGACATTTCCTCACAAATATATTCCGTATATATTTTTTCCGGTTCCAAATATGATGGGAATCCATCGGCGTTTTACAGGATCCTGATTCGAAAATTGCAGGATGAGAGCATTCTAGCAGGAGCAAACGGGAAAGTCAATGTATTTTGTAAATTTTAGTCAGTATATATTTTTTCCGGGGACAAATAATAACTTCGTAATCCAACGTAGCGGCTTTCCGGAAAATGACGTAAGCCAGTCATAATGACATGTGCATGTCGATGACGTCTGTCTGTCATAATGACGTAAGCCAGCCATAATGACATGTGCCTGTCAATGACGTAAGCCAGCCATAATGACATGTGCCTGTCAATGACGTAAGCCAGTCATAATGACATGTGCCCGTCAATGACGTAAGCCAGTCATAATGACATGTGCATGTCGATGACGCCTGTCTGTCATAATGACATATGCCTGTCAATGACAAATAAATGTCATGGAATTTTGGAAAACAGCAGCGGATTACATTGAGAAGCCAGCCACAGATAGATTTGAAACAGCACAACCAGGAGGTATGGAGATGAGTAATATTTCAGAACTTGATTTACAGAACCTGCGTCATCTGATCGGAGGATACGACACCACCCACTGTAAGATGCAGGCATATGCACAGGAGACAAAGGACCCGGAAATCAGGCAGTTTTTTGAAAAAGGCGCCAGGTCTGCCATGGACAATAAGCAGCAGCTTATGAAATTTCTGAACTAAGGAAATGCGTTTTTAACGGGAGAAAAGAAGACTTTTTCAGTATAGGAAATGACGATAATCACAGAATGAGAGGTAATGGCGATGCAGGAAAAAATTATGGTAGCAGATACACTGGCGGGCATCAACGGCGAACTGACCCGTTATGCGGGCATGATCGCGCAGTCCGAGAACAAAGAACTGAAACAGACACTGAAGCAGATCCGCAATGCCTGTGAGCAGTCTCAGGAAGAGCTGTATCAGATTGCAAGGGCGAAGTCTTATTATGTGCCCGCAAGCAAGGCAACGGAAGAGGAAGTGGCCCATGTGAAGAGCCTTTTCACACAGGGCACATTGTAATCCACACAGTGCAAAAGGAGCGTTCCCGGGAAGGGGCGCTTCTTTTTATGCGCAGGGGCGCAAAAGGAAGATAGTTGCTGACGCAACATGCGCCCCGCGCGGCGAGTAGAGGAGAAGGACATTCCCCTACTCGATTGTGCAGTATGATTTCCCGGGACGGAAAAAGCGGAGTTGGCATGGAAGGTATTTTCCGATCATAAGATTTATAAAAAGACAGAAACAGGTGGAAAACATGCTGAATTTGATATGGGCGGCCATGATACTGCTGGCAGTGATTTACGGGGCGGCATCGGGGCATATGAGCGAGGTCACGAACGCGGCGCTGGACAGCGCGGGAGAGGCGGTGTCCCTATGCATTACCATGGCAGGAGTGGTGGCTTTGTGGATGGGGCTGATGGAGATTGCCCGGAGGGCGGGACTGGTCAGGAAGCTTACAAAGGGAATAGGACCGTTTCTGACGTTTATGTTTCCGGGGATTCCCAGAGACCATCCGGCAAGGGACTACATAGCCACAAATGTGATTGCCAATATTCTGGGACTTGGCTGGGCCTGCACGCCGGCAGGACTGAAGGCCATGGAGGAGCTGGCGAAGCTGGAGGCGGACAGAGGGAATCCGGAGTATCTGGAGGACATAAAAACCGAAAACGGTTCTGTCCGGCGGGCCAGCAACGAAATGTGCATTTTCCTGATTCTGAATATTTCATCCCTGCAGCTGATACCCGTGAACATGATTGCGTACAGGGCGCAATATGGCAGCGCCAATCCCACGGCGATTATTGCACCGGCCATTGCGGCCACGCTGATCAGCACCCTGGCGGCGGTGGTGTACTGTAAAATAAAAGACCGCGCCGGCATATTGTCAGGAAAAAGAAGTGACAGGGGAGGGAAGACGGTATGAACGCACTGGCGCATCTTTCGGATATTGTGATTCCTATCTTGATCTTTTTTATTGTAGGCTATGGATTTGTCTCCAGGGTAAAAGTATACGAATCGTTCCTGAAAGGGGCAAAAGACGGCCTGAAAATCGTTGTGGATATTGTGCCCACCCTTATCGGCCTTCTGGTGGCGGTGGGAATGCTGCGGGCTTCGGGATTTTTCGAGATGCTGGGGACGCTGCTTGGACCAGCCGCCGCCGCGGCAGGCCTGCCTGCCCAGCTGATGCCGCTGCTGGTGGTGAAACTGTTCTCCTCCTCTGCCGCAACCGGGCTGGTACTGGACATTTTCCGGACTTCCGGGCCGGATTCCTATGCGGGGATGCTGACCTCTATTCTGATGAGCTGTACGGAGACAGTATTTTATACCATGAGCGTGTACTTTTTGGCGGCAAAGGTGACGAAGACCCGGTTTACCCTCACCGGGGCATTGCTGGCCACACTGGCGGGGACGGTGGCAAGTGTGGTTCTGACCAGATGGATGATATAGAGGATAAAAACGGTGCCATACGCAAAAGCAGTGCCTCGGCCGTTCATTTTGGCCGGGCACTGCCTGGAAGGCTATATTGCCGTTATATCATGGGTTTAAGCCTCTGTGTCCCCTGACTGGCCGGGCTCAGGGCAATCGTTTTTCAGCTGCCGCATCACCTGGAACATTCTGCCCATATCCACGGGTTTGGCCAGATGCTCATTCATCCCGGCATCCTTTGCCATTGCAATATCTTCTTCAAATGCATTGGCGGAGAGCGCTATGATGGGCACGGCGCCGGCATCTGCCCTGTCCAGGCTGCGAATCATGCGGGTTGCCTCAAATCCGCTCATGACAGGCATCATCAGATCCATGAGGATACAGTCGAAGGAACCCTGCTCCGATGCCTTGAACGCATCCACGGCGGCTTTGCCATCGTTTGCGGTGATGACCGATGCGCCTGCCTGCTCCAGGATAAATTTCACAATCTCACAGTTGATTTCATTATCCTCCACCAGAAGAACGCGCATTCCCGTAATGTCGGCGGGGATATTTTCTTCCGGCTCCACAGGGGGGGCGTCTTCCCGGGTATCAATCTGTATGGGCAGCGTGACCCGGAACAGGCTTCCCTTCCCGAGCTGGCTCTCCACCTCCACACTGCCGTTCATCTGGTCCACCAGTTTCTTTACAATGGACATGCCAAGGCCGACACCATTGTAGTGTGTCCTTGCACCCTGATTTTCCTGGGTGAAAGGTTCAAAAATATGTTTCTGAAACTCGTCGCCTATGCCGATTCCGGTGTCTTTTATCACGAACTGATAGTTTGCGGAGCCATCCTGGCAGGAAAGTTCACTTACCTGAATCAGTACAGAGCCGCCGGTCTGGTTATACTTGATTCCATTGTCGATGATGTTGGTCAGGATCTGTATCATCTGAAGGGGATTACCGATCAGCCGGCTGTGATGCAGCTGCGTTTTCTCCAGCGCCAGATGGATACCGGCCGTCTCCGCGTGGGGAGACATGATGGCGATGCAGTCCTTTAACATATCACGCAGGTCAAAGGATTCTTCCACGGCGGCGGGCAGGCCGCTCTCCAGCTTGCTGAACTGAAGAACATCATTCACAAGAGACAGCAGGTGCTGGGTGGATACACGGATTTTTTCCCTGCACTCCTGCTGCTTTGCAGGATTTTCCTGAGTGCACTCCATGATGGAGAGCATGCCCAGAATACCGTTGATGGGTGTGCGGAGGTCATGGGACATATGGGAGAGGAATTCGCTTTTGGCCGAGTTGGCCCGCCTTACCTTCTCCAGCAGTTCCATGATAGCCTTCTCCTGCTTTTTCCTGGTCAGCATGATCTCCGTGATATCCTGATGATATCCGTTGAGGCTGACGCCGGGCTTTTTGAACTTTTTATCCGGTACGCCGCCGCAGCGGACATAAATTTTTCCCAGTGAGGGGTGGTTCCACGGATACACTACTTCGGAGCGCCCGCTTTCCAGCATATCACTCACTGCTTCCTGTACCATTGGTACATAATCCGGCCGGATGTTGTCATACCAGAGCCGGTAGCATTCTTCCGGCCCGATTTCTTCCGACACGCCCAGAAGCATCCGCATGGTCCGGTCCGCATACATCCTTGGCTCACGATCCTCTTCCAGTTCAATTGTCCATATGCCGGTTCTGGCTCCCTCCAGGATGTCTTCCAGACTCTGCCTGGCCTCCGATTTGTACTTTTCTTCCTGCTCCACCACGGCGTTTACGTCGCGGAACGCAAAAATGGCACTTTGTTCTTCCGCTTCCTTTCCGGTGATGGAGAAATGGATTTCCATGTTTTTCAGTCCCTGCCGATTGTCTTTCACCTGGTACCGGACATAGAACCTCTTTTTTGTCTTCAGCAGGGCCAGGATATACTCTTTTTTTGTCACCATACGAAGCCGTTCCTGGTCCTGGGGAATTACATAAAGAGAAATGTACTTCTCCATGGCTGTCTGATAGCTGTCGGCAAAACTGAAGGGCTGATACTTCCCCGGGAATTTATTCTCGCGGTAAATTTCACAGGTGTCCGTGAGAAAATCTGCCTGATAGATGCCCAGGTAGTCCACATTGAGGGCATAGAGCACGTTGTGGCTTCGTTTTTCCAGCTCCCGGACCAGATTGCGCCGCCGCAGGGAGGAGACAATGAAGTATGCCGCAGTATGAAGCATATTGGAAGTATACTCCACTGATTTTGGCGGTGGATTGTCCACACCGTAAAAACCGATGATCTGGTTGTCGTCATACAGCGGAATCACCACAAGGGAATGGATGTCCTGCTGCTTCAGATTGGCATACTGGAGGGGATCGCTCAGTCTGATATCTTCCAGGTCTTTAATGATGATATGATTGCCGATGCTGAAATTCCGATACCAGCTTGCGCAAATTTCCGGAGGGAGATTCTGAAGGTTCTCCTTTTCGGGACGTACTCCGGGGGCCACCCATTCGTAGGTATTGTCGTCGCTGCCGTCCGGATTCCGTTCAAATATATAAGTCCGTTCTCCATCCAAAGCCTTTCCCAGGTACGCCAGCAGAACCTCCAGTGACTGGTCCGGCGTTTTCTCCAGCAGGGCCACGCGAAGTCCTTCATTGATGATGGCTTCCAGATTCTGAACATTCTGTACCATGTCCTTTTGCTGTTCCTGGCTGCTGATGTCCAACGCCATTTCAAGGCGGTACTGCTTTCCGTTCTTTGTCAGGAGCGTGCTTCTGAGCAAAAAATGTTTGTTGAGATACTGATGGAAATAAGGCTGCTCAACACAGCATGGCTCGGAAGCGGATTTGTGACAGAACGCACAAGGGGCAGGGCTGTTCCGGAGAATCTGGTGGCATGTTTTTTGGCGGACTTCTGCCAGGGAGCCGATACCGAATACCTCCAGTGCTTTTTTGTTCATGTAAACCAGCTCATAGGTCTCTATATCCGCAACATATACGATTTCGTTGATATTCTCAAAGAATCCCCATACATTACCCATTCAGCAGCCCTCCGTATATTAGTATGGTACTTCTCAGGATCCGAATTACTCTTGGTGGTTAGTATATCATACTGTGGCCCAAAAGTCTACTTTCTGACAGCCACGGATATGGATTTATGCTTATTGCCGCTGGGGCATTAAAAACCGGAAAGGATTGTCCGGGAAAAAATGGCGGAATTGGGGATATTATGAAATTCTTTATGAAAAATTAAGCGGTAATGCCGAATTATTTTTAGAAAAAACTGGTATGCTGTCGCATAAACTAGAGAACAGAGGTATTGCTTATGGACAGAGAAAAATATACCGGTCTGACGGCCGGGGAAGTGGAAGAGCGGGTTGCACAGGGACTCACCAACGATACGCATATTACCACGGGTAAATCCGTGGCACAAATCATAAAGTCAAATATTTTTACGTATTTTAATCTTATTTTCACAATACTGGCGGTGTTTCTCTGCCTGGTGGGTTCTTTCTGGAATCTCACGTTCCTGCCGGTGGTGATCGGAAACACGGTAATCGGCATTGTGCAGGAACTGCGGGCAAAACGGACTCTGGATAAGATGAACATGCTGAATGTGCCTCACGCGGCGGCAGTGAGGGATGGGATACGGCAGCAGATTCCATCGGAAGCGCTGGTAAAGGATGACGTGGTGATATTGTCGGCCGGAGACCAGATTTGTGCGGACGCCGTGGTACTGGATGGAAATATCTCCGTGAACGAGTCGCTTCTCACCGGGGAAGCCGACGAGATCAGGAAAGAGCCGGGGAGCAGTCTTCTTTCCGGGAGTTTTGTGGTTTCGGGACAATGCTGCGCAAAGCTGGAGTGTGTGGGGAAGGAATCTTATATTTCCAGGCTGACAGCCCAGGCCAAAGCCATGGGGAGCGGGGAACAGTCCGAGATGATCCGTTCCATCAACCAGCTGGTAAAGTGGGTGGGAATCCTGATTATCCCCATGGGGGCGGTGCTGTTTGCCCAGGCTTATTTTGTGAACGGGGAAACTCTTGAGAAAAGCGTGGTGTCCATGATTGCCGCCATCATCGGCATGATCCCGGAGGGACTGTATCTGCTGACAACGGCAGCCCTGGCATTGAGCACTGTCCGGCTGGCGGGAAAGAAAGTGCTTCTCCATGACATGAAAAGTATCGAGGCCCTGGCCCGGGTGGATGTGCTGTGCGTGGACAAAACGGGAACCATCACGGAACCCGGAATGGAAGTGGCAAAAGTACTTCCCCGGGGAAGCGGGCAGAAAGGGCGGGAAGCTGCCGGGGAAAGTATCCTGCCGGAAGAAAAAGAGGATTTCGGGAAGAAAAAACAGCTGCTGGAACAGGTTCTGGCAGATTACGCAAAGGCCGTGGCAGACAATAACGCTACCATGCAGGCCATACGGGAATACACGGCGGGACCGGCACTGGAAGGGGACTGTGCACAAGGGGAAGACTGCGGCGGAAACCGGACCCGGGCAGGGAGCGGGCGCCGCCTGCTGGACGCATTGCCGTTTTCTTCTGTGAGAAAATACAGCACGGTGCTGTTTTCGGATGGGCAGTATGTGCTGGGCGCCCCGGAATTTGTGATGCGGGAAGACTATGACTCCGTAGCGGGGGAGATTACCCCCTATCTGCGGAAGGGCTACAGGGTCCTGGTGCTGGGAAAGTGTGAGGGTGACGAGCCGGACCAAGGACCGGAGGAGGGCCCGGCGGGGCAGGGAGCCGGGGAGAATTTTCCGGAAAAAGCCGGGAAGGAAGGTCAGGGACAGCTGGCGGAAGAACTGCCGGGGAAAGTCATTCCCATGGGTTATATCATTCTCTCAAACCCTATCCGGGAAAGGGCGGCAGAAACCTTTGCCTATTTCCGGGAACAGGGGGTTGCCGTCAAGGTCATATCGGGGGATAATCCGGAGACCGTGTCGGAGGTGGCAGGACGGGCCGGGATAGAGGGGGCAGACCGGTACATTGACGCGGGAACCCTGGAGGAGGAAGAACTGGAGAAAGCCGCAGAAAAGTATACTGTCTTCGGACGCGTGACACCCGTACAGAAGCAGGTTCTGGTGCGGGCGCTGCAGAAGGCGGGACATACGGTGGCAATGACGGGGGACGGCATCAATGACATTCTGGCCATGAAAGATGCGGACTGCAGCGTGGCCATGGCCTCCGGCAGTGAGGCGGCTGCCCAGGCCGCCCAGGTGGTTCTGCTGGATTCCGATTTTGCCCACATGCCAAATGTGGTATGGGAGGGAAGGCGCGTGGTGAATAATATCCAGCGCTCGGCCAGCTTGTTTCTGGTCAAAAATATATTTTCTTTCCTGATGGCATTGCTTTCCGCGGTACTGGCAATCACTTACCCGCTGGAGCCCACCCAGATATCGCTGATCAGTATGTTTACGATTGGAATTCCGGGATTTCTGCTGGCCCTGGAGCCCAACCGGAAGCGGATAGAAGGGAATTTTATACGCAATGTGCTGGGACGGGCGCTGCCGGCGGGGCTGACGGATGTGCTGGCTGTGGGTGCCCTGGTAATCTGCGGGCAGGTATTTTCACTGCCGAAGGACGATATCGCCACGGCATCCACCATGCTTCTGGCAGTGGTGGGCTTCATGATACTGGGCAAGATCAGCTATCCCTTCAACCGCATGAAATGGGGAATTCTGGCGCTGAATGTGTTCGGACTGCTCTTTGGCGGGATTTTTCTGGGTAAACTTTTTGCCATGAGCGCCATGTCGCAGATCTGCATTCTGCTGCTGGTGGTTTTTGCCTTTGCGGCAGAATCATTGTTCCGGTACCTGACCATGGTGATGGAAAGGGCCGGCCAGGGCAGCTGGCGCATGAAAATCAGGAAGACCGTGGAAGTGTTTTTGTGTGAGATGGAGATTTAAGGGCATTTCCTCTACTTGATGGAGCAGGCCCGTACACAAAGTGAGATTCCCCGCACCTGGAAGTTTGCCGCCAAAGCGGAGCGCCCCGCGCGGCGGGCAGGGATAAAATCTCCCCTGGCCGATTAAGACGGAAAAGATTTGCTTGTTCCCGCCGCAAAAATATGTCATACTGATCTGGGATGAAACGGAAGGCAGGGAGATGACAGCGGGCTTAGCGCAGCATGGGAACCCGGAATGCCGGAAATGTCCCGGAATAAGAACTCAGGACAGGGAGGTAGAACTTGAAAGTAGTCAGTTTTAACATTCGATGTGATTTTAATCAGGATGGGGAGAATAATTTTTGTTTCCGCAAGTCACTGATTCTGGAAAGAATCCGGCGGGAGAAGGCAGAGATCCTCTGTTTTCAGGAGGTGCTGCCCCATGTGGCGGCCTGGCTGAAGGAGGCGCTGCCGGAATACTATGTGATAGGCTGCGGGCGCAGCGAGACACTGGAGGATGAGCAGACTGCCATTGCCTATCGCAGGGACAGGATCAATCTGATAGAGATGGAAACCTATTGGATTTCGGAAACACCGTACATGCCGGCGTCCCGTTACCCGGACCAGAGTATATGTCCAAGAGTATGCACGGAAGCGTTATTTGAAGATTTCTCCACAAAGCAGGTGTTTCGTGTGGCAAACACGCATCTGGACCACGAGGGAGCCGGGGCAAGGGAGCGGGGGCTGCGGCAGGTTTTTGAAAAGCTGGCACAGGCAAGGCTGTTTCCCCAGGCGCCGGTGATTATCACCGGGGACATGAATGCGGAGCCGGACAGCCGGGAAATGGCAGTGATAAAGGAATATCCGGAGTATACGAATGTGACGGAGCATGTGGGTATTACATATCACGGTTATCGGCGGGCGGAGAATCCCTGCTGTATTGATTACATTGTTACGAAAGGCTTTACCTGCGAAAAGGTTGAAAAGTGGGAGGATGAAAAGGAGGGAGTGTTTCTTTCCGACCATTACCCGGTATGCGCCGAGCTGAAGGCGGTATAGGGAAGGCGCAAAAATCAGGACAGATATTGGAAAAATGAGAAAGACCGGGAGATTTTCGAATCTCCCGGTTTTTACAGTTTTGAAGTTTATATCATTCCATACACACTGGTTCAGTATTATCCCCTGCAGTTTCTGCTGGGAAAAAACCGCAGCTGGCATTTTATCCCGCCGGTATTCTCGGGTTTCTGCTGGTCTGTTATGCAGTATGGCGGTTTGGCGTAAAACATTATAAATCATGCGGCTCCTGAAAAGGCCGGCCTTTGCCGGGGAGTGGCGTGAAAATAGAAGGTATTATCTATATATGGTCAGGTATCGTAGGGTATCTGGGTATGTTGATATTATTACAGATATGTGATAAAATCAGAAAGGAATATCTGGAAAGGGGAAACAGAAGATGATCACTTATGAACAATACCTGAAGTTCAAAGCCGGCGAGATGGACATGTATGATGTTGCTGCCAGTATGGAGTCAGTTCCGATGTACTTGAAAGTCAATCGTCAGGACGAGGCACAGGCAGATGAACAAATTCCATATGAACGGTTTCGAAAGTGTGATGCGGTAACGATTGTATTCTGGCAGGATGAAGATGAGAGCACAGTAGAATTTAAAGATGATGATAAATGGGGTTATGTCTGCGGGGCGGGAGGCGATGATCCCTGGAATTGGGATTTATTTCTGGAAAATGCCGGGGATATAAGATTCTTATATATTAAGGGAAATATTCAGGGAGGCCGCACGGAAATACCTGACAGGATTTTTGAATTACAGAAGCTGATGCATCTGGACTTAGAGGGATGTAAAATAGGGAAGGGGATAGAACGGTTAAGCCGTTTAAAGTCATTACAGTATCTTGCGCTGGACGATTCGGAATTGGAGGCATTGCCGGATGATATGGGGGATCTGCAGGAGCTGATGGCATTATCACTTTTGGAGATAGAGGTTGACAAAGATAGAATTCCCCAATCTCTGGCGCGGCTGAAAGGCCTTCGGTTTTTCCGGATAGGCGGTTCTTTTTTATTTCCGGAGGCGGTTCTGGAGTTATCGGAGCTGCAGCACTTGCACATAGATTTGCCGGAAATGGAAAGATTTCCGGAAGAAATCAGGAATCTGTATAAGCTGGAGTATCTGGAGCTGAATCACTGTGGATTGTATACATTGCCGGACAGCCTGGGCAAGTTGCAGAAGTTAAAGACACTTAAGCTTTATGATATGTATGATTTGCAGGCTTTGCCGGAGGAAATCGGGAATCTGCAGGAGCTGGAGTATCTGGGGCTGGATAACAGCGGAGTACATACATTGCCGGATGGTTTATGCCGTCTGAAACAATTAAAAAGGTTAGATCTGTCCGGGATGAATTCTTTGCGTGCCTTACCGGATGAAATCGGGAATTTGCAGGAATTGCAGATATTGAACCTTAGGGATTCCGGGATAACCAGCCTGCCGGCCAGTTTCGGCAGACTGAACCGGCTGAAAACGCTGTGGCTGTGTGGAACGCAGATTCATAAATTCCCGCCGATGGGATCTTTGGAGAATTTGATTCGTTGTGATTTGGGCAATATGGTTCTGGAGAGAATTCCGCAGCAGCTGATAAACCGTAAAATGAAGATTTATACAGAGGGATATTTTGGCGATGGCATGTCTTTGGCCGGAACCAGGCTTTTATGCCAGCCCATCAGTCTTTTCCTGCATGATTATGAATTTATTGAAAGGTATTATGCGGAGGAGAAAATCCATTTAAATGAGACGAAGGTGGTGTTTCTGGGAGATGGGGAGGCTGGAAAGAGCCATATCATTGAACGGATGCGGCAGGAAGGGAAGGTCCTGCGGGAATTTTGCCAGGAGGCTACGCCGGGAATCGCCATCTCCGAGCAGCATTATGAAATCGGAAAGGAGAAAGTATGTCTTCAGATCTGGGATTTCGGGGGTCAGGAAATCATGCATTCCATGCACCGTTTTTTTCTGACAGACCGGACGCTGTATGTTATTGTGGTAAATGCCAGGGATAACACCCAGGATGAGAGGGCGCAATACTGGCTGAACAATATTAAAAGTTTTGCCAACGGATGCCCGGTGATTCTGGTTCTCAATAAGATAGACCAGAACCCTTCCGCCAGTATAAACGAAAGGCTTTTACAGGACGATTATCCCCAGATCATTGAAACCATGAAAATGTCGGCCTTAAGGGACTGCAAGATTCAGTTTGACCAGCTTCTGCAGGCCATTCTGGATGCAGTGAAAGAGTTTGACAGCTATGCCATGGAATTCCCGCTTTCCTGGAATTGTGTGAAGCAGGAGTTAAGCCACATGGATTTAAACTATATTGGAGACGGACAGTATCGTTCCATTTGTAAAAAGAATCATGTGGAGGATGAACAGATACAGAACTGGCTGCTGGACTGGTTTCACGATCTGGGGGTGAGCTTTAATTACCGCAGGATGGACCGGCTGCTGGGCACTTACATGGTTCTGAAGCCCCAGTGGATTACCAACGCCATTTATATTATCCTTTTTAACGGAAGAGACCAGGCCAGCAATGGTATCATGGAGATTGATAAGATCATTGCCCTGCTGAAAAATCCGCCCAAGTCAGTGGAGAATATCCGCTATGAGATAGAGGAAGTTCCCTATATTCTGGGGGTGATGCGGCGGTTTGAGATATCCTACAATATAGATCCGGATCATGAATTTATTCCCATGATGTGCGACAGGAACCAGCACAGAGATGCGGAACAGTTTGTCATGGAGGATACGCTGGAATACTGGATGGTATATGAGTACCTGCCCAATAATGTCCTGCATAAGCTGATGATGAAAATGCGGGATGACCTGGCAGAGGATAAGATATGGCTTACGGGTATGATTCTGAAACCGGCGGGCAGTGAGGTGACGGCCCTTGTGCGAATGCATCATAAACGGATAGAGATCTTTATCCGGAGCGGAAATCCTGCGGTGGAATCCTGCAAGGAATACCTGACGCTAATCCGCCGGTATCTGTTGAAAATCAATCAGGACTTGAATCTGTATGCGGAAGATATCATTGTATATAAAGAAGGGGAACTGCGGGAAGAAATTAAATATTCCTATTTGCTGAAGCATCTGAGTGCGGGAAAGAATTATTATTTTTCGGAAAAGTATGGAAGAGATGTATCGGTCAATGCCATTTTAGGCACTGTGGAAAGGACGTATGATCTGGAACTGATTCTGAAGTTCTGTCAGGAAAATCAGGCGCTGACGTTTCCCAGACTGCAGGGGCTCATGATGGAATGGGAAAAGAATACTGTGACGGAGGAAAAACTCACCAGGGATCTGCTGGCAGACTGTGAGAAGTTGCAGGGGAATACCTTACTGAAACTGCAGGGAAAGGAAAATGACCGAAACACATACTTCCGGGATTTGCTGCAGACCCAAAGCTATCAGGTGCGGGATCAGACACTAAACGGAACTTCTCCCGGCGGTAAAAGCGCCGGGGAACTGGATCTGTTGATAGTGGACAGGAGACATGAACCCTTTGCAATTCTGGAAGCGTTAAACCTGGATTCCCTGAAGGAAGACTATCTCACCGCACATATTGAGAAACTTTATCAATATGATACATGGGGACTGGAGCGCAATTACCTGGTTTCCTATGTTACTGCCAGGGACTTTGGGGGATTCTGCAGGAAGTATCAGAAGTTTATTGCGGGATTTGAATATCCGTATCCCCTTGTGGAGGTGAGGGAAAGTGGGATTTCTTCGTACACGGACATACGGATTTTGGAAACTGTCTTGTCAAGAAATCAGAAGCAGACCAAACTCATACATATTCTGGTAAGGCTGTAGTCTTTTTGGGGCAGCGGCGCCGGGAACAGGGGACGGGGATGCACAATTGATACCGGAAAGCATGAAATATCAGGAAGTGCCCGGTGCCTTTTGGTAGAATGAAATCACAGAGGAGGAACCGGATGTGGAATGGATAACAGGGATTCAGCGGGCAATCAATTATATGGAAGAACACATGCTGGAAGAAATAGATTATGAGGCTGCGGCGAAGGAGGCCTGTTCGTCCACGTTTCATTTTCAGAGGGTGTTCGGCATTCTGTGCGGTTTTTCCATGGGGGATTATATCCGGATGAGGCGCCTTTCCCTGGCGGCAGAGGAGCTGATTCAGACGGATTCCAGGGTCATAGACATTGCGCTGAAATACGGATATGATACGCCGGAAGGATTTACCCGTGCCTTTGTGCGGTTCCACGGTATTCCGCCCACAGAAGCAAGGCGGGGCGGTAATGTGAAATCCTTTTCCAGACTTTCTGTGAAACTTATTCTGACAGGAGGAAGTATGATGGATTACAGAATTGAAAAAATGGATGCTTTTCAGGTGATCTGCAGACGGAAGACAGTGCATAAGCCCGGGGAAGAAACGGCTGCGGCAGATATTTCCGCATTCTGGAGGGAATGTGCGGCAGATGGAACCACAAAGAAACTGGTGGACTGTTACCCCGGGGAACCCCGGCTGAAGGGACTGCTGGGCATATGTTTTTCGGCGGAGATGGAGGGAGAGGAATTTCCCTATGGCATTGGCGTGGAGTACGACGGCAGACCGGTGGAAGAGGAAGGGCTTGAGATTGTGGAGATTCCGGCGCGGACCTTTGCCGTATTTCCCTGCCGGGGGAAGATGCCGGATGCCTTTGAGGAGACGTACCGGAAAATTGTCTCGGAGTTTTTTCCCCAGAGCAGCAGATATGAGTATGGCCAGGGGATAGAACTGGAAGTGTATCCCTCGGACCAGGTCAGTGATCCGGATTATGCCTGCGAGATCTGGATTGCGGTGAACGAGAAATAAGGGAAGAAGAACAGGAATTTCCTGGCGCTGGAGGCGGAAAACCCGACAGTGCCGGGATTTTTTTGTGTATTTTGTTCCTGGCAGAAATTGCATCCGTATGGGGAGATATGGAACTGCCTGGGCAGAAAGGCATTGCATGGGCAGAAATTCACTGCCCAGGGAGAAAGGCATCCGCATGGGCAGAAGTGCACTGCATGGGCAGAAGTGCACTGCATGGGCAGAAGTGCACTGCCCAGGCAGAAAGGCATCCGCATGGGCAGAAATTCATTGCCCAGGCAGATGTTGCATCTGTCCGGGAAAATGTGTAAAATGGTAAGAGAATGAATACCGGCGATGTATTTTCGGAAAGGAAGGTTGATATGAGGTACGAAGTGAAAGACAATGCCATCTACTTTATCAGGGAAGGGGAATGGGGAAGGATTTCTGCCTGCGGCAGGAACAGTATCCGTTTTCAGGCATCCCCCTCGGGGCCGGTGAAGGAGCAGAACTGGACGCTGATGCCGGGGGAAGCGGCCGCCAGGGCATGGCTGGAGGAGGATACGGCGATTCTTGAGACAGGGGACATGCGGGTAAAGCAGTATGGAAACGGCAGGGCAGTGAAGTGGGAACCGTTTTTTTCCACAAGTGACGGCTGCGCCTGAAAATACATCGGAGGGTAGGAACATGAAGCAAAAAAGCAAAATATTCTGGATAACACGTACGGCTGCGCTGATTGCGCTGCTGGTGGCGGCTCAGGCAGTGACGGCGCCATTGGGAAACACAATTATCACAGGAACTTTGGTAAATGCGATTCTGATTGTGGCAGTTTTGTCCTGCGGGCTGGGGGCAGGAGCCTGCGTGGCCGTGATTTCGCCGATTATGGCAAAGCTGTCAGGAATCGGACCACTCTGGAGTCTGATTCCTTTTATTGCTCTTGGAAATCTGACACTTGTGTCGGTATGGCTTCTGGCCGGGAAGTGGTGCCGGGGCAGCAAAAAGTACATGGAACAGGCGGCGGTTTTGGTGTTTGCGGCAGCCGCAAAATTCCTGGTCTTATATCTGGGCATTGTAAAGCTGGCGGTGCCCGTGATTCTGGGACTGCCCGAGCCCCAGGCCACAGTCATTTCAGGCACTTTTTCCCTGCCACAGCTGGTCACGGCCCTGCTGGGCGGCATACTTGCGCTTCCTGTGACACAGGTATTGAAAAAGGCAGGAAAGATAAAAGAAGGAAGTGAATTCTGATGAAGAACTATAAGTTTCTGATAGAGTATGACGGCAGCCGGTATTACGGCTGGCAGCGTCTGCCGGAGAAAAATACCATTCAGGGGAAACTGGAAAATGTGCTGACAGGGATGTGCGGCAGGGAAGTCGAGGTTATCGGGGCCGGGCGCACGGACGGCGGCGTCCATGCAAAGGGCATGGTGGCCAATGCCTTCCTGGAGACGGAGCGCTTTCCGGAGGAAATACGGGATTATATGAATGCTTATCTGCCGGAGGATATTGCGGTAAGGGAGGTGCGGGAAGCCTCGCCCAGGTTTCACGCCAGGTACAATGCCATAGGAAAGACATACCAGTACACCTGCCATGTGGGAAAAGTCAAGTCCGTGTTTGACAGAAAATATTGTACCAGGCTGGAGGAGACCCCGGATCTGGAACCCATGCTGGAGGCGGCAAAGTTGCTGAAAGGACAGCATGATTTCCGGAATTTCTGTGTGAATCCCAGGATGAAAAAGTCAACCGTGCGCACGGTTGACAGAATTGACATAACGTACAAAGGAGATTATATTCATTTCTTGTTTCATGGAAACGGTTTTCTGCAGAATATGGTGCGGATTATGGTGGGGACGCTGCTGGAGGTGGGATGCGGCAGAATGACGGCAGAACAGGTGCGGACGGTGCTGGAAAACCCGGACAGACAGAAGGCCGGCCCCACGGCTTTGGCCAAAGGGCTGTGTCTGGTCAGCGTAGACTATGACTGATGAATAAACTTTTTTGTATTTTCATTTTACGGATTGCAAATCGCCGCGGTTGTGGTACAATGAGTCCATATTCGAGACAGAAAGCGATCTGTGCAAAAGACAGATACGGAACTGGAATGGGAGGACTTGGAAATGTACACAGAGAAGCAGCTTGAGAGAATGCTGGGGAAACTGAAACGACTGGAGGAAATGCTGGAGCCCAAATTATTTTACACAGTGGGAACCGTGCCCATGAAGGCTTTCCTGACGGATGGAAGCCATCATGATGTGCCGGAGGATGCCTGCTTTACGCCCTGCGAGGACGGGACCGTCTTCGAGGGGGAAGGGATCTACTGCTGGTTTAAGGGCAGCTACACCGTGCCCGGGGAACTGGATGGGGAGACTTTGTTTGTCTACCCGAAAATCAGGGGATATGAGGGAATGCTGTGGGTGGATGGAAAGCCCTATGGCAATTTTGCCTCCAAGATGATTGTGCACAGCCACGGCAATCATTACTGCGACATGCTTTGTAAAAAGGCTCAGGGCGGGAAGACCATCGAGATGGCATTTGAATATTATGCCAACCACTACATCAAGGGAACGCAGCCGTTCCTGATTGAGGCCCAGAAGCATTACCGCATTGAGTATCATCCGGTGAACATCTGCCGGAAGGATGAAGAGCTGGCAGACTTTTATTTTGATTTGAAGACTGCCAATCAGATGGTGAAGGTGCTGGACAAGAACAGTTTCCGCAGGGCTGCTTTTGTGCGTGCCATGCTGGAAATCCACAATTTTATTTCCTATGATTTTGAAAATGAGGATCAGGAGGTATTCCGCGGGCAGATCCGCCGGGCCGGACAGATCCTGAAAAAGGTGATGGGGGAGAAAAACGCTTCCTCTGCACCGTACGCCGGGCTGATCGGGCATTCCCACATGGATACCGCATGGCTGTGGCACAGGGGCGAGACAGAGAAAAAATGTGCCAGAACCTATGCAAACCAGATGAACCTTATGGATCAGTATCCGGATTATACTTTTGTACAAAGCTCAGCTTACCACAGCGACATTATCAAGAGAATGTACCCGGCGCTCTTTGAGGATATCAAAAAGAGAGTGGCGGAAGGCAGGTATGAGCCAAACGGCGGGGTATGGATTGAGTGCGACTGCAATATTCCCTCCGGTGAATACATGATACGGCAGTTTGTGTGGGGACAGAAATTTACAAGGGAGAACTTTGACTTTACTTCAGATGCCTTCTGGCTGCCTGACACCTTTGGATACAGCGCTTCCCTGCCCCAGATCATGCAGGGCTGCGGGGTGAAGTATTTCCTGACCACCAAAATGGCATGGAATGACACCAATGTTTTTCCCTATGATACGTTTTACTGGAAGGGAATAGACGGTTCCCAGGTGCTGGTTCATTTTAACCGTACCCACATCTGGCCGGATCCGGAAAATATATCCAGTAATTTGCTGGAAGCAGGGGAAAATACCATAAAGGAACGTGCCGTTTCCAACATGCGCCTGATCTCCTACGGCTTCGGCGATGGGGGCGGCGGTCCGGAATTCGGTATGATTGAGATGGCGGAGAGAATGAAGGATATGGAGGGGATGCCCAGGGCCTCCCATACTACCGTGAGTAAGTTTATGCAGGATCTGGAGCAGAATATCACGGATCCTTCTACTTACAACGGAGAACTGTATCTGGAGCTGCACAGGGGAACCCTGACAAACCAGCATGTGATCAAGAGGAATAACCGGAAAGCAGAGTTTGCACTCCGCGACCTGGAGTTTTTGACGGTGTGGGATGCGGTCCGCAGCGGTGCGGCAGTTTCGCCGGAGAAAATTGATCCGCTGACCAATGAGATGCTGATAAACCAGTTCCACGATATTCTGCCCGGAACCTGTATTCCCAGGGCCCATGACGAAGCCGTGGAAGCGGTGTCCCATATTATGGAAGAGGCCCGGAAAGAGACAGAGGGGCTGTTGGAAAAATGGGCGCAGAAAACAGAAAACAAAACCGTCACGGTTGTCAATACGCTTTCCTTTGACAGAAGCGACGTTCTCTACCTTCCTTTTGAGGGATATTATGTGGATGGCAATTATCGTCAGCAGGTAGTGGAGGACCGGGATGGCAGGCGGCTTCTGGCTGTGATGGGTGTGACAATTCCGGCTTTCGGCAGCAGGGTTCTCTCAATGACAGCGGATTACCAGGAGGAGCCTTCTGTATTCTCCATGGACGGGGAGGTTCTTGAGACACCCGCGGTGAAAGTGACTTTCAATGAAAAGGGTTATATGGAATCCTTTGTGGATAAGAGGAATGGCCGTGAACTGAAGGGCGAAGGATATGCCCTGAATACCTTCCTTATGGCAGAGGAGGTTTCCCTGGGGTGGGATAACTGGGATGTGGACGCGGATTACGAAAGCAAATTCCGGGAGGACGCGGCGCTGCTGTCCCGCCAGGTTGTGGCAGATGGGGCGGTAGAATTCCGCATTCGCAGCAAATACCGTCTGAGTGCAAAATCTTCTCTGGAACAGGATATGATTTTCCACGCAGATTCTCCCCAGGTGGTCTTTGAAACCAGAATTGACTGGCAGGATGATCATCGGTTCCTGAAGACGGCATTTGACACCACAATTCACACGGATTATGCCAGCCAGGAAATACAGTTTGGCTATATCCGCCGTGTGACCAACCGCAACACGGAGATTGAAAAAGCCAGATTTGAGGTATCCAATCACAAGTATACCGATCTTTCCGAGACCCGTTATGGGGCGGCTTTACTGAACGACTGCAAATATGGCATCAGTGTCAGGGATTCCCAGATGCGCCTTTCCCTCCACAAGGGCGGCTGTATGCCGGATTACCGCGGTGATAAGGGCATTCACGAATGCACATATTCCTTCCTGCCTCATATGGGAAGCATGTCTGCCGGAAATGTGATTCAGCCGGCATATATGCTGAATGAAAGGCCCCTGGTAGTGGAAGGAAGCATTGGCACGGCCGGCCGGGAAGATTATGACACAAGTGTCATTGGTGGAAAAGAAGCCGGTGACATAAACAAGGGGCTGGTGACGGTGGACAGTGACCATGTGATGATAGAGACTGTGAAACCGCTGGAGGGTTCCAAAGAAAGGAGCTTTATCCTGCGGCTTTATGAGGCCGAGGGAGCAGGAGAGAAAGTGACGCTCACATTCGGGTTCCCGGTGAAGGGACTGTCGGAAACCAACATGCTGGAGGAAACACAGAAAGAATATGTTGTCTCCCAGCAGCTGACACTGAATTTCCGTGCGTTTGAAATTAAGACAGTGAAGGTGAATTATTGAGAATGACAATGGATTTCCAGACCCATTCTTTTCCGGATGTCCTGGCCGGCCGGGCAGTGGCCTGGCTGGCAGAAGGCGCCGGGGTGGAATGATCCGGCTGGGTAGTGGCCTGGCTGGCGGAATGATCCGGATGGATAGAACCGGAGCATTGGAAGGCTCCATGAGGGAAGCAGGAACTGACGTGTCAGTCCTGCTTCCCGTGGTGTCAGGAAGATATTCCGCTTATCCCTGGTTTTCCTGTGCTACCAGACGCTCGGCCCCATACATTCTGCGCAGCCGGGGTTTCTCGATCTTGCCGGTGGCGTTTCGGGGTATCTCGCTGAAAATAATTTCTTTTGGCCTCTTATACCGGGGCAATTCCCTGCAGAAAGTTTCAATCTCATCCCGGGAACATTCCATGCCATCCTTGACCTCAAGGATGGCAGCTGTTTGTGTCACAGTAAAAATAAACCACCGGCTATGCCGGTGAGTCCCCAGCTGCTT
>CAJTLR010000039.1:34738-35425 GCA_910577185.1 uncultured Acetatifactor sp. | reverse complement strand
TATATTCAAAAGTCATCCAGATTATCAAGGACAGACATCTGGATACCGTAGACGAACACGAGGCATATTATACGCTTGACAAAAATCACATAGATACATTGGCTGAAGATTTAAACATAAAGAAGAACGAACTGTTAAAAAAGCTGAAGGAATATCGTTTTCTCTACCTTACAGATTCGTCGGAAGGATATCAGACTTGTATCAGATTCAAGCCGTGTGGGGAATTTTTCCCAAAAACTTATACCCAATGGTGCTACTGTATCTTGAAACTGGATTACCTTGCAAAGAAGAGACTTCAAAGGACAAATAAATAATTTTCTTAGGCAACAGTCAATTTCAGTCTTGACAAATGGGGATGGTCAGCGTTACCATCCCCAGACAAAATAGAACAGGAGGAAAAATCTATGTCAGACAATAAGAGTGTAAGAGGATGCCTTATCGAAAGGAAAGGAAGATATTATGCAGTTATCAGTTATTATATGGACGGTGACCGTTTACAGGATACGAAGTCTACAGGAATTTCAGTGACCTCACATAAAAAGAGGGAAGCGGAAAAGATAAAAGACCAGCTTGTGCAGGAGAAAGAAAAGGAACTTGAACAGTTGGCACGGAAAAAGGAATCACATTCATTTGCGGACTGTTTGGAAAGGTGGATTGATTATAAGTCGGCTCAGATAGAGAGTACGA
>CAJTLR010000039.1:0-34170 GCA_910577185.1 uncultured Acetatifactor sp. | reverse complement strand
TGTAAAAGGTGACCTTCTGGATGTCATGGAGCATCAGAAAGAACTGGGCATCTATTCCAAGGATGGATATGTGTTTAAATGGGATGACGGGAGGACATACAGCCCGGACTACATAACAAAAACATTCAAGAAAGCAGTGATAAGGTGCGGATGCGTGCCGGAAGATTTGACAGTGCATGGTTTAAGGCACAGTTGTTGTGCTATCCTATTTGAGGATGGTTGGGAACTGGGCAAGGTTCAGAACTGGTTAGGACATAGTGATATTACAGTGACGGCAAATATTTACAATCATGTCAGTAAGAAATGGAAAAACAAGCAGGGGAAAATAGCTGATAAATCATTTGGATAAGCTGTAAGGGGGTATCTGATATAAAGGATATCCCCTTATTTTTGTGTTGATTTCGTGCTGGTTCTATGCTACAGTATTTAAAATAAGTAAACATTGACAAAGGCAACAGCCAGCACATGAAGTCTAAGATATGCAATAATTTTTGGCGAGGGTCAACAAAGTTCCAACAAAAGTTTGAAAAAGTGCCAGATATAGGTGTGGACAAGGTAAAAGTAGACGTATCCAAGGGTATATAGATGTATACCATGGTGGAAAATAGACGTATAGGTGCTTTTTAGGGGCGGGCACTTTGTTCGGGACGCCGAGGTCGCAGGTTCAAATCCTGTCGCGCCGATTTTCCGGGAAACATGGGCTTCTTGAAAGTCCATGTTTTTTTATGCGCAGGGGCGCGTAAGGAAATTAGCAGCAATCGCTGCACGCGCCCGGCGCGCGAGTAGGGGAAGATGAATCTTCCCTACTCGGTTGCACAGCCCATCCTATCTTGTCTTTTCCTGTGTCTTCAGAAGCTGTGTGATGAGATGCTCCACCTCCTCCAGCTGTTCTTTGGAGTTTTCCCGATGGCTTTGTTTTCGGTACTGGGACGGCGACATTCCCTTCATGGCGTGAAATGCCTTCGCAAATACCAGCGCGTCATTGTATCCGCAGGACAGGGCAATACTCTCTATGGGATAAGAAGTGGAATCCAGCAGCTCCCTGGCCTTGGTGATGCGGAAGGTGGTAAGAAACTGCTGGGGAGACATCCCCAGGTAATTCTGAAAAAGGGTATAGAGATAACTTCTGTTGATACATACGTAGTCTGCCACATCCGTGACTTTGATGGGATTGCAATAATTACTCTGGATAAAAGACACCGCTTTCTTCACATATTGATTTCCCTTATCTTCCTCATCCCGCGCCACCACTCCCGCACTTTCGGCAAGGACAGACAAAAATACTCCCAGCTGTCCGTTTCTGCGCAGATCGTCCGCCACTCCGTAAGTATTGTGTTCCATCATATCCCTGACAATGGAATAGAGCTCCTGGTCCCTGCTGCAGGAAAAAATGGGATGCCTTGCGGATAATCCCATGGCATCCAGATATTCCCCTGCACGGCTGCCGCCAAAGCCCACCCAGAGGTAACTCCAGGGTTCCTCCTTGTCAGCCTGGTAAAAAGCCAGTTCATTGGGCTGTATCAAAAACCCGTACCCTGCTTCCAGCCTGTATTCTTTATTGTGAAACCGGAAAATTCCCCTGCCGCTGAGCACATAATGAATCAGATAATGGGGTTTGGAGGCAGGTCCGAAACTATGAAGACTTTCCGTCCGGGAACAGCCGCAGCAGTTCACGTACAGACTTCCGACTCTGTCATTTTCAAAGTCAAGCTTAAATGCCTTCTCCACGCAAGTACCAGCCTCCCACTTTACTTTACTACGAAACCTTAAAATACAAATTCTTTCTTGTCCAGGTCTGCCTGCACTCTCTCCAGGTTTTCCCTGATCTGCAGTTTCTGGGGACAGACGCCCTCGCACTTACCGCATTTCACACAGTTTTTCGCCTGCTTTTCATCCCCCAGGTTCTTCTCCCAGCTGCCCTTGACCATATTATAATTCTGATACATATGATAGGTATTCCACACCCTGAAATTGCCCGGAATGTCAACCCCCGCAGGGCAGGGCATACAGTAGCTGCAGCCCGTACAGCCGTTTTGCACCCGGCTTTTGATCAATGCCACAATTTCCCGGACAGTTCCGTCCTCCGCCTCGGAAAGAGGCCTGAAATCGGCAAATGTTTTCAGATTATCTTCCACCTGTTCCATGGTGGACATTCCGCTCAGAATCACTTTTACATTCGGCAGGCTTCCCACCCAGCGCAGCGCATAAGAAGCAATGGACGCTTCCGCATCCAGCGCCCGGAATTTACCCGTGATGTCCTCCGCAAAAGCAGCCAGGGAACCGCCCTTCACAGGCTCCATGATAACCAGGGGCACTTGTCTTTCTTCTGTCAGCCGGTATCCCTTTAACCCCGCCTGGGTGTCCGTGTCCATGTAATTCAGCTGGATCTGACAGAAATCCCAGTCCCGGTAGCACAGTATTTTCTCAAACGCTTCATAACTGTCATGGAAGGAAAATCCCAGATATCTGATCTTTCCCTCTTCCTTGTACTTCTCCAGTATCTCAATACAGCCCAGTTCGCACATCTTGTCAAATTTTGCCTGGTCAAGCGCATGCATCAGGTAAAAATCTATGTAATCTGTCTGAAGCCTGGACAACTGCTCCTGAAAAATTCTCTCTACATCTTCCCTTGTCTCCACATTCCAGCAGGGCAGTTTCGTGGCAAGGTAAAAGGAACCCCTGTCATACTTTTTCAGGGCCTTCCCCACAAAAGGTTCGCTCTCTCCGCCGTGATAAGGATACGCGGTGTCAATGTAGTTTACCCCTGCCGCAATAGCCTTGTCCAGCATCTTTTCGGCCTCGGCCCCGTCAATTTTTCCCTCTGCAGTCACCGGAAATCTCATGCAGCCAAACCCCAGAAGGGATGTCTCGATTCCCAGTTTTTCCATTTTTCTTTTTTCCATTTTTTCTCCTTTTCCGCGCTGTTTTTTCTCTTTTTCTGCTCTACAAATTTAATCAATTCCCCGACTCTTGTTTTTTCAGATATCCTTCCTGGTCAAACTCCAGGCCAAAGTCTCTGCTGTATTCATTGATTCTGCCGATTATCCGCTGGGCCTCCCCGCCTTCCGCAGGAGTTGGCCTGTAATCATTCCTGGCCGAAACGGAGCTGACCGAGCAGGGAATCACACGGATTTCCCTGTCTTCCTGCTTTTCTCCATCCAAAAAAGTAAAAGTCTGCTGGAAAATCATACAATCCTTATCCTGGGGATTTCTGTTTGCCCCGAAACAGAAATTGCCCAGACTGTAAACAATATATTTTCCCTGATACTCTTCCACCCCCTGGAGCACATGGGGATGATGCCCTATCACCAGATCCGCGCCCCATTCGATACATTTTCTGCCCAGGCTCTTCTGATAGTCCTCCGGATAGTACTCCCTTTCAATTCCCCAGTGGCAGGATGCAAGGACCAAATCCGCCCCCTCCTCCCGCAGTCCGGCAATTCCCTCCTGCAGAAACTTTTCCACACCATATCCCTGCTCTACCTCATTGACCGACACAATGCCCACCTGAATGCCCCTGACTTCATACATACAGTATTTGTCGTCATAGGCATACAGAATTCCTGCCTCTTTCAGCGCCGCAACCGTATCCGCGCTGCCCTGCTCCTTATAGTCAAGCCGGTGATTATTGGCCATACCCACCGCTTCCACACTGCCTGCCGTCAGGATATTTACGTACTGCGGATCACCGGAGATACAGTAAGTCTGACCTTCTCTGTAATCCTGCGACAGAGTCAATGGGCCCTCCAGATTTACCAGAGTCAGGTCATCTTCCCGGAAAATATCCACCACATTTTCAAAGAAATATTCGTCTCCCACCCCCTGGTCATAGGTCTGCCGGAAAGAAACCTCATATCCCTGTCCCAGATAATTCCCCATTGTCACGTCACCGGCGGCAGAAACCGTAATCCTGACTTCTCCCTCCTCCCGGCCGTTCATGTCTCCCGGATCATTCTCTTCCGTGCCGGAGCCGTCTTCCTCAGAATCCCCGTTCTCCTCTCCCGCACCGGACCCGTCTTCCTCAGGATCCCCGTTCTCCTCTCCCGCACCGGAAGCCGTCTCCCGGAAATCCCCGCTATCCGTTTTCCCGCCGGACTCCCCTGCCTGGGCCCGGGAACCGGCACTGTCCTGCCCGGATACATCATCCGTTCCCCCTGCTGGGTCTTTATCATCGGTTTCCGCAGCTTCTGCCCTGACCTCAACAGCGGATACTTCCACTGCGGACGCCATGGTTCCGGCGTTGTTCCCGCAGGAAGCCAGCAGCAGACCGGCCAGCAGCAAGGCAAATGTGCCCGTTTTTCTTATCATACCAATTTTCCTGTCACCTTTTTTTCAGCATTTTAAATTCTACTTTATTATAAATGATTACCACCGCCACTGCTTCCAGCGCCAGCCCCAGCGTGAGCAGACTGCCGATGAGGCCTCCCAGGACGCTTGCCAGAAACAAGGTGATTTCTGCCACGATACCGAACACCACCACCAGAATGCCGCAGAATTTATTGTACTTCTTCACATCCACAACTTCTATGGGCCTTTTATTGAACACTGTATTCCGTTCCTGGCTGCTGAATATCTTTACCGCCGCATTCCCGCACAGCACCGCCACAAATAAGAAAAATATAAAGTCCATACGCTCCTCCTTTTCCTGCTCCCTGCCTTTCTGTCCGACTATTCGCCATACAGCTTTTCTTTCAGATATCTGATATTTTCCTGAAAATCCACCTCCAGAACCGCCATTTTCCGTATGGTGACATCCCTGTATGTCCCAGGCTGCGGAATGCTGTCCGACACAATATCATAGGTGAGCATTTTCCCTGCCATCAGGCTCAGCCGAAAGCATTCATTCTGGGTCAGATTCGTGGTCAGATTGGGCAGAAGCCCCTCCATAAGTCCTCCCGCATTGCCCAGCAGGGCTGAGGGCAGCTTCTTGATCACCGCCGTCAGAACCTTTCTCTGTCTGTCCGTCCTGCCGAAATCCGTTCCCAGGTAGCGGTTCCTGCTGTATGCCAGGGCCTGGGGGCCGTTTAAATGCACCAGTCCGCCCTCGGGTAATATATCCATGTTATCCGTTCCCTGGGGCCTGCCGGTGAGTATATTATATTCCACCAGATAGCCGTTGACATACTCCATCTCCTCGCCCGTCAGTTCCAGCTCAATTCCCCCGACCGCGTCCACCAGTCCCGCAAAGGCTTCAAAATTCACCAGCACATAACGGTTCACGGATATGTCAAAGTTCTTCTCGATGGTTTCCATCAGAAGTTCCGCACCCCCGAAAGAATATGCCGCATTCAGGCGGTTTCCATCATGCCCCGGTATCTCCACATACATGTCACGCAGCAGGGATGTCATATAGATTTTCTTCGTCCTGCTGCTGATAGAGAGTAAAATCATGGCGTCGGAACGGCCATCCTCACCATTTTCCCGGGAGTCATTGCCGATGAGCAGGATATTCACCACTCCGTCTTCCTGCATGGGTGTCCCCGCCAGGGAAGCAATCTCCTTGTAGTCCATCTTGCTGTACACTGCCCCCACCAGCAGATGCAGCCCAAATCCCAGCAGTGCGAAAATAACTCCCACTGCAATCAGGAATTTCAGCAGGCGGTGTTTCTTTTTCCGTTTCTTCCGGGGTTTTGGCGTATTCTGCGTTTTGGTTTTCTTCTTTGCCATCTGAGGCTCCTCCTGATGCCGTTTCTTCCGTTTCGGAGGCTCCCCGCCATCCTCTTCTTCCCTCTCTTCGTACCCTTCTGCCCGTCCCGGTCCCCGGCGCGGTGGTTCGTAATCCTCTTCCCCTTCGCCGTATCCTTCCCCACGTCCCGGTCTGCGCCTCGGCGGTTCGTAGTCCTCTTCTCTTTCGCCGTATCCTTCCCCACGCACCGGTCTCCGGCGCGGCGCCTGGTAGTCCTCTTCTCTTTCGCCGTATCCTTCTCCACGCACCGGTCTCCGGCGCGGCGCCTGGTAGTCCTCTTCTGCTTCGCCGTATCCTTCTCCACGCACCGGTCTCCGGCGCGGCGCCTGGTAGTCCTCTTCTGCTTCGCCGTATCCTTCCCCACGCACCAGTCTCCGGCGCGGCGCCTGGTAGTCCTCTTCCCCTTCGCCGTATCCTTCCCCACGCACCGGTCTCCGGCGCGGCGCCTGGTAGTCCTCTTCTGCTTCGCCGTATCCTTCTCCACGCACCGGTCTCCGGCGCGGCGGCTCGTAACCTTCATCCTCCGGCTGTCCGAAACGGCCGGAACCTCCTATTATATCCAGTTCCTCCTCCCGGCCATGTCTCCCCCGGTTTTCCGATAAAGCTGCTCCCGGTTTCCCGGTCATATCCATTTCTTTCTCCAGAAACTCCTCCAGTCCCCGCTGGATTTGCTCCATTTCATTACCGTTTTGATTATCCATTCAGAATGATATATTCCTTTCCTGACACTTTTGCCTGGCAAAACAACTCTCCTGCAAAAACAAAACATATGCCCCCGACAGGAACATCCCTGCTCCCCGCTAGTCTGCAGACTTCACCCTTGCAGGCAGGTACTTCCCTTTATGAAGTACATTATAACATGCGGCAGAAAAAGAAACATTAAATTTTTAATAAAATTCTTCTTATTTCTTTCCGCATGTTCGTTATTCCATAATATATTTTACTATATTTTGTGTTTTTCTCATTTTTCTTCTTTTACTTTTTTCAGAATCAAAGTTTGTCTTGACGCTTTCCTGTATAAAATGTATTCTGGTATCAGAGAAGATATCTGAGATCTGTCCTCTCCGCACTTGTCCCATAAGCCAGAACATCATAACATATAACTTTATTTTACCAGGAGAATCCTTTATGAAAAAACATGCTTCAACCCTCTTGCTTTTATGCTGTATTCTGTTTCTCACCCTGCCCCTCACATGTATGGCAGAGGCAGCGCCGGACAAGACCGGCAGTCAGGTAGATATTCTTTTCCTGCACGATACCCATTCCCATCTGAACAGTTTCCTCACCAGGGAAGATGGCCGGGACGTGACTCTGGGAGGGTTCCCCCAGATCAAAACCCTCATCGATCAGGCCAAAGAAAAAAATCCGGATACCCTTGTTCTGGACGCGGGTGACTTCTCCATGGGCACTCTGGTACAGACCATTTTCCACACGGACGCACCCGAACTGCGGATGCTGGGCCTTCTCGGATGCGAAGCCACCACCTTCGGCAATCATGAGTTTGACTACCGCTCTTCGGGACTTGCAGGCGCACTGGGCGCCGCCTCCGGCAGCGGGGATCCCGTTCCTGCCATTACCATTTGTAATATCGACTGGGAAACCATGGAAGCCGAAGGCCTAACTCCTGACCAGCAGCTGCTGAAAGATGCTTTTACCGCCTATGGCGTAAAAGATTATGTGGTACTCACGAAAGGAGATGTGAAAATTGCGGTGCTGGGTGTCTTCGGGGAGGATTCCCTGGAATGCGCCCCCACCTGCGTGCTGAAATTCAGGGATATCTCGGAGGCTGCCGCGGATACCGTGGCAAAAATCCGCGAAAACGAGGATGTGGACATGATTGTATGCGTTTCCCACAGCGGAACCGACCCTGACCCTGGCAAATCGGAGGATGAAATTCTGGCAAAGGCGGTACCGCAGCTGGACCTGATTATCAGCGGCCACACGCACACGACCCTGGCCGAACCGGTCCGGCACGGCGATACTTATATCGTGTCCTGCGGTTCATACGGAAGAAATCTGGGGGCTCTCTCCATGTGCCGGACCGCACAGGGCCGCTGGGCGCCGGATGACTACAGCCTGATTCCCATCACGGAAGATATTCCGGCCGACCCTGACACACAGTCCAAAATAGACAGCCTCATGGAAAAGGTGGACTCCACCTATCTGGCGCAGTTCGGGTACACAAGCCGGCAGGTGCTGGCACAAAACGATGTTACATTTGCCACATCGGACGATCTGTATTACACCCATACAGAACACAATCTCGGAAATCTGCTGGCAGATGCCTTTGCATATGCGGCCGGCCAGGCCGATGACGCCGACACGCATCCCGTGGATGTAGCCATTGTGCCCTCCGGCTGTGTACGTGACACCTTCGTCACGGGTGACATTACCGTGGAAGATGTTTTCAACGCCTACTCCCTGGGAATCGGAGCCGACGGAATCCCCGGATATCCGCTGATCAGCATGTACCTGACCGGAGAAGAGCTGAAAACCGGGGCTGAGATTGATGCCTCCGTATCCGACTTTATGCCCTCTGCCCGCCTGTATTTGAGCGGCTTCCGTTTCTCCTTCCACCCGGGCCGGCTGATTCTGAACAAAGTCACCGATGCCTGGCTCACTGACAGCGAAGGCACCCGCAGGGAACTGGAAGACGACAGGCTCTACCGCATCGTCTGCGATCTTTACAGCGGGCAAATGCTGGGCGCCGTGACGGATGTGTCTTACGGGCTCTTGTCCGTACAGCCCAAATTCGCCGACGGCACCCCCATCGAAAATATTGAGGATGCCATTATCACGGACAACGGCCGGGAATTAAAGGCCTGGGCCGCCATCGCAGGCTATCTGGACTCCATGGAAGATACGGATGGAGATGGCATTTCCAATATTCCCCGGTATTATGCCGAAACCCAGGGACGCAAAATTGTGGAAGACAGTACCTCTTTCCTGGACCTGGTCAAAAACCCCAACAAGTTTGCCCTGATCATTGCAGGCCTTTTTATTCTGGTCATAACACTGCTGGTCCTGCTGATCATTTTCAGTGTCAGAACCGTCCGTAAAATCCTGGCAAAAACAAAGAAATGACCACATCCCCCTGCCGTGCGGCAGAAGTCTTCCTGACAACTGCCGCATGAAAAATTTCCGCCCTTCATAGCAGCTCCCTGCGCAGCGGAGCCACCTGGGCCGCCTTCGACAAGGGCACCCTGTAGAGCAGGAGCGTAAGAAAATACTGCAGCAGCGCTCCCGCCGCCAGGGCAGCCAGCCCCAAAATAATTGCCATCCCGAATGAGAACCAGCCATGCCGTAATAAATTCCATTCATAGATGGAATTCACTCTTATCCGGGTCAGTAACAGCATCAGGGCCGGGATGAAACACAGCGTGGCCGCCACAAAATATTTATAGGCAATTCCCATATAAAGCATCACTGTCATCATCAGCGCCGCCTGAATCAGGAGGCTGCCTGCCCCCCAGCCCATGGAGTCCGGACGGACCAGCACTATAATCCCCCTTTCCAGAACGGCCACCAAATACATCAGCGCCATACTGCCGAAAGTGACAGCTGCCGGCACAGAAGTCTGCATCCTCTTTTTGCAGGGAGATGCCTGCACCATATTGGATGCGCTCAGGGAATAAAGCATCTGCGTGGGCAGCAATCCCACACTCATCAGCATGCATCCCGACAGAATCCCCTTGTACGTTGTGATATTGGGAAAAATATATAACACATTCATCCCCAGCAGCGCTGCTGCCACAAACAGATTCGTCTTAATACCGTAAGAATAGCGCAGGATTTTCATTCCCAGTTTCCAATTACTTATCATACATAATCCTCCATTTTTGCTCAGTACACGAATTTGGGCGTAAGCACAAATTTGCCTGTGAAAAATTTATTTTTCACAGTATGATCCCTCCACTTTCCGCATGGCCGTATTTACCGTCAGAACACTGACAATGATGTCAAGCCCCAGAAAAATCATTCCGGTTCCAAGTACAGATTCCGGCAGCCCCAATGCATACATCACCACGGCCATCAGAACCACGGCCCCATATCCTGTCACCATGTTCATCCACAGCATACTTCCGAACCTGGTAATCAGAGTGCCCAGAACCGATATAAAATAGGAAAGAAACGCAAAATACAGCAGAACCTGGACGCTGCGCAGCCCTTCCCCCATCCATGCCTCCAGCACGGTTCCCCTGCCCATGCCGTCCCCCCGGGGCCGTGCGCCTCCCGGGATCTGTATGACCAGGTAGCAGGCGGCCATGGTTCCTATGGCAGTCAGCATTCTCCTGAGCAGATCCAGCGCCAGGGCATCCCGCATGAACTGCATTCCCCGGCCGGAAGTCCGAAGATAGTCCAGCTTTGCCACATCTTTTGTCTGAATCCCCCCGAATAGCCAGTTGTCGGCGAGTATCTCTGCCAGGGTCAGCAATAAGGCTGCAATCACAATTCCCGCCTCCGCAAGCTTACTCCCTGTGCAGAACGCAATTGCAGCCAGACTGGCAGGCACCAGCAAATACACCACAATTCTGTATACAAGGGAGGTAAATACCAGATAAGCCTTTATCTTTCTTTTCATTTCCATAACACCTTTCCCATCCCGGCAGACCTGCTTTCAGACAGTCTTCCGTCCTTTTTATGACAGCAGTGTCATTATGATACCTTCAGCTTTGTATTCGCTTTCATCACCGCCACGCTGATCTGGGATAAGGTGGGAATTTCCGTTGTTACATCCATTCCCGCCAGCCGGTCCAGATCCTGCGCCAGACAGATTCCCTCAAACCCGTAACTGCTTCTGTTCATGGAGTAAAGAATCTCCCTTGCCCGCTGCGTATCTGCCGCTTCCCCCTTCACCAGGATATATTTTTCCTTTAAGTCTTCCACAAATCCTTCTTCCACCACATTTCCATGCTCCAGGATAATGGCATAATCCGTCACATTTTCCATATCCGCAATGTTGTGGGTGGAAAAAAATACGGAATGCTCACCCGCCCCGCGCTCCAGGTATTCCCTCATCATGTCACAGAGTTTATCCCGCATCAGCGGATCCAGCGGGGATGCCGGCTCGTCCAGAATCAGACATTCCGTGTCCCGGGCCAGGACAGTCGCCAGCATCAGTTTCATTCTGGTTCCATCGGACAATTTCTTCACATCCCCGGTGAGACTCCTATGGATTCCCAGTTCCCTGCAGATATCCCGGAACCTTTTCTTGTCAAAATGATCAAACAGCAGTTCGCTGACCTCTTCCACCTGACCTATGGTCCAGTGGGGAAGAAAATAACTCCCCGGTCCGGTATATCCTATTCTTTCCTGCACACCCTCATCCAGTCCATTTTTCCGGCGTCCAAAATAATTCACTTCCCCCTCAAAGTCCAGCCGGATTCCGGTGAGAAGATTGAGCAGCGTGGTCTTACCCGCCCCGTTTTCCCCGATCAGCGCGGTGGCAAACCCTTTGGGGATTCCCAGCCGGGGCACGGACAGCACAAAGCCCTTATAGCGCTTCCTGAGATCTCTGATCTCTATCACATTTTCGCATCCCGTTTTTGTTTTGCATTCCGTTTGGTCTGTTCTGTTCTCACGGCTGTCTATCTGTCTTTCTTGCATTTTTTACTCCATTTCTGCGCTGTTTTCCGCGCCCCTTCTGTTCCGTATCCCACACCTTTATGATTTCCCGGCATCCTGTATATCTTCCATATCCAGCAATGTTTTTAAGGTTCCCTGCAGCTCCTCCGCAGTCATGCCCGCTATTCTTGCCGAACGGATTGCTTCCATCAGAGATTCCTCCACCTTCCGAAGATGCTGTTCCCAAAGCATCTGGCTGTCCTGGGCATTCACGTAAAAGCCTTTTCCCTGGGATGCCGTCACAAGCCCCTCTGCCTCCAGCTGTTCGTATGCCTTCATGGTAGTGATGACACTGATCTTCAGATCTTTCGCCAGTCCCCGTATGGATGGCAGATATTCTCCCTCCTTTAATCTGCCCTCCAGAATGTCTGCCTTTATCTGTTCGGCGATCTGCTGATAAATGGGCACTCCGGAATTTTGCAGTAATTTCAAATCCACATCACCCCCTAAACTGTTTATATGTTATATATACAGCATAATCAGTTGTTTGTCAACTGTTTTTTCAACGAAAACAAAACCCAGAGCTTTTACGAAGTCCTTGACAGGGCAGACGCAAATGGCATATGATAGTTTTAATACAGACAAGATGTTTCATCTGGAAAAGGAGGGTATCATGGCTATTTATCAATTGCACAATGATGTGATTTCCATTGCGGTGGAGAGCCGTGGGGCAGAGCTGAAATCATTGAAAAAGCTGGACAGCGGAACCGAATATATGTGGTGCGCGGATGCAAAATACTGGGGCAGAACCTCACCTGTTCTGTTCCCCTTTGTGGGAGGGGTGAAAAACAGGGAATACCGGACCAAGGGCAGAACCTATCAAATGACCCAGCATGGTTTTGCAAGAGATATGGAATTTACCCTGCTCTCCCAGAACGAAAGCGAACTTTGGTTTGTGCTTTCTTCCAATAAAGAAACCCTGGAAAAGTATCCCTATAAATTTACCCTGAAACTGGGTTACAGGATAGAGCACACAAAAGTTACCGTACTTTGGCAGGTGGAAAATCCCGGAGAAGAAACCCTGTTTTTCTCCATCGGCGGACACCCTGCCTTCAACTGTCCCCTGGAAGGCGGCGCCGGGCAGACAGACTGTTTCCTGGATTTCGGCAGCACGGACAAAGTCACCAGCACCAGAATCAGTGAGAATGGCCTTGCCCTGGACGCTGTGGACGAATATATCCTTGAAAACGGAAAACTGGCTTTGACAGAACATCTTTTTGACAGGGATGCCCTGGTAATTGAGGGAAATCAGACAGACACCGCCGCCCTATGCGGTAAGGATGGCATGCGTTATCTGACGGTTACCATGGACGCCCCCTTGTTCGGCATATGGTCACCGCCGGGAAAACAGGCCCCTTTTGTGTGCATTGAGCCCTGGTATGGCAGATGTGACAATGAAAATTTCACGGGAACACTGGAAGAGAGGGAATGGGGGAATCAGATTGACCCCGGCCAGGTGTGGAACGCCTCCTATACCATTGAGATATAAGGCAAAAGCGGAAAACGAACCATCTTCCCTTTTGAAAAGTTATATCCACTGAAAATCAGTCAGTAAAATACACTGCGGGACCGCCTTCATGGAACAAGGCAGTCCCGCTTTCCCTTCCCGGCAAGTAAAACACCGTTTCTTCCGGAACGTGTTTGATCATTGCTTTCCGGCAGTCCCGCTTCTTTCCTCAGCGCTCAGGAATCCGGAGCACCTGTCCTATGCTCAGCATATCCCCGGAAAGACCGTTCAGGTTCTTAATGGCATCCACCGTAGTGTCAAACCTTCTGGACAGCAGCCACAGGGTATCCCCCGCCCTGACCGTGTACTCAAAATATCCTCCTGTCTGGGGTGCAGGAATTTTCAGCACCTGCCCCACCTGAATCAGGTCGCCGGTCAGTCCGTTCAGCCGCTTCAGCGCCTCCACAGTGGTATTATACCGCAGCGCGATCAGCCACAGACTGTCCCCTGCCTGCACAATATATTCCCCGATTCCCGGTTCCGGCCCCGGAGAAGGCACATTCTGGCCGATTCCCTGATAGACATCATACAGCTTTTTCCAGGTCATGGCTCCCACAATCCCATCCGGCGCAATCCCCATGGCCTGCTGGAAAGCTACCACCGCCTGGCGGGTTCCGCTGCCGAAAATCCCGTCCTGGGCAGGCGCGGGCACGGTGGGATAATATTCGGAAATTACGTCCAGAAGATACTGCAGCGTAATCACGTCCTGGCCCCTGGAGCCCTGGCGCAGCACTGCGGCGGGAGGAACCGTCCCGATCCCCAGCGTGCTGCCTTCGCTGTCCAGTTCCGCCAGTCTTGTCACGGCGGTGTAAAGGCTGGAAATTTTTAACCAGGTGGCTTTTCCCACAATCCCGTCCGGGGAAAGGCCGAAGATATTCTGGAATTTTGTGACTGCCGCCTTTGTGCTGTCCCCAAAATTTCCCGTTTTATCCGTAATCACCGGAATGGCAGGATAATTCCTGCGTATTCTGTTTAAATAAGTCTGTATGGTCTCCACATCCAGTCCCGTGCTGCCCACCCTCAGGGGTGTGCCCGGGTAAGAGGTGACAGATCCCGATATCACATTGGTCTCTACGATCTCCACATCATCCGGGTAATAGGTGCGCAGAATCTGCAGGGGCGTAAATCCCCTCTCTGCCAGGGAAACCGTGCCCCACTGGGACATTCCCTGACAGACAACCGTGGTTCCGTTGCAGAAAGATGTAAAGTAAGGTGCATTCTGCCCCTGCCTGCGGACATATTCATTGAAAATATCATCCACAATCCTGCTGACAGATTCATAGATGGGGCGTCCGTTCACAAAATACTGGTCATAGGCAGTACTATTCGTGATATCATAGTCATACCCCCGGCTTCTGTACCATTCCGTGTAGACACGGTTCAGTGCAAATGTGATAATGGCATAAATATTGGCCCTGAGGGACGCTTCCGGCCAGGTGGGATAGATCTCGCTGCTGGCCACATTTTTTACATAATCGGGAAAAGACACTTTCACATTGGCGGCGCTGGAACCAGGCGCGCCCAGATGCACCGTTATGGGATTGGGAATCACCACCTGCCTTAAGACTTTGGGGTCATAATCCACATCCCCTTCCTGGGAACGGGTTCCATCCATGGCCACGGCCGGTTTTCCCACAAAAACTCTGACCTGCTCCGGACGGCGCTGCGCCTGCTGCATGGGCAGAAGCGCCATGGGCAGAACGGCTGTCTCTCCTTCGTAAATCGGGACAGCCATCACATATAAATCCTGAAAGCCCGCCCTGCGGGCCAGTATATTATAGCTGTAATATGGCAGTCCGGTATAATATCTGTTCTGGGAAAAGCGCCTGTCCACAGTTTCCAGCAGAATATCCTTTGTCTCCCCGTTTTCATCCGTAACCAGATCATATATGCGGTTGCCCTGGTCATCCAGTACCGATACCTGCACCCCGCCAATGGGAACTGCCTCATGGGCGGTCCGCGCCTGTATCTTCAAATATCCAACGGCCATATGTCGATACTCTCCTCATATCCTGTCATATATAACATATGAAAAAAACCCGTGAGGGTTCCTTTCTCCGGCCACTTTTACGCCAGGTCCCAAAAACACATTCTGCCGGCAGATTTTCCGGCATATCAAAGCGCCATTTATGACATTTCCATTAAAATCACGGTATTTTCCTCCGATATAGATAGCAGAACAAAAAACCTGCACAAGAAAGGAGCCGCCATGAATTCTATGATCGGCACAAATTATGTACCTGAAACCGCCTCTCATGGCGAAATGCCCCGTTCTGCCATCAGTGGATATGAAAAAACAGACTGCAATTTTGCGGATACAATGGCCGAAAAGTATTTCTTTTCTCCCAAGGACATGACACTTGCGGAATACAAATTATATTTCCACGATAAAGTAAACGCCCTCTATACTCATCCCTCCCAGAAACGCCTGTTTTGGTTCATCGACATCACGGAAGCCGCTTACAGGAGAATGCAGGCAGACCCGTTGTATGAGCAGCAGGTGCTTCAGTTCCTGGCAAGAATCAAGTCCGTAAATTACGGAAGCCATGTCCCCAGATTTGCCCTGGTCCACATTGATGATACCTGGGAAAAATGCTATGGCTACACTTGCGGCATACAGGACGACGAGCGCGCGAGACGCGCTGCCGCCCGGCGGCGCCTGAAAAAAGAAATGGAAAAAAAGGCGAGACGGAAAAGACTGCTGAAAGAATACCTGAAAAAGAAAGCCCAGGCAAAAAGGCTGCAGGATAAGCTTCTGACGGCCCAAATTGCAAAACACAAGCTGGAGCAGGCCCGCCTGCTGAAATCATGGAATGATGACCGCCAGAGGCGTCAGGCCAGCCAGGCTTATGCGGCCAGCCTTTTTATGCTGGGCAGACGGGAACAGCAGCTGGAATCCGAGACATACTATTAAAGACTGCCCTTCAGCTCCCACAAATTTTTAATCTGTGGCTGCAAAGTCTCAAAATCCCAGATTTTTTCGCTGGTACTCCTGCGGTTTGGGTCATTGACGAAAAAACCGTTCTCGTCGTATCCCCAGAGCAGGATAAAATGCCCTGTGGTGGTAAAATCACCCGGCCTCATACTGCAGACCACCAGCCCGCCTTCATCCAGGGCACGCTTTATGATGTTTTCATCCAGGGACAGTTCGGCGCCGCCAAGCCCCAGTTCGGCTGCGCCATCTGTCCAGAGGCTCCAGCTGGTTCCCGCCTGTGTATAATAGCCCCTTTCATAGACAAATTCTGCCATCTTCCTGGGCGTCATGTCCAGGTCTTCCGTAAAATACAGATACGCCATGTCCAGGCACAGAGGCCCGCAGCCTGCCAGTCCTATCATATTGCTTCCATATGCGTCATATCCCCAGCGCTTATCCCATTGCATCAGCAAAGGCACTTCCCCGCTGACAAAATCCTGTGACAAATCTATGGGCATACTTTTATAATTTTCCCGTTCCGGATAGCTGTTTACATAATCCGCCGCCTCTTCATTCTTCTCCAGAAGTTCCCGCATATCCTCCGTAAACGCCCCGAACTCCCCATCCCAGGAAACCCGCACCCCATTGTCCGGCAGCATCCGGGCACTGTCATATCCCAGGGGAAGAGGCTGCTGCATGCCGCGCAGCAATGCCATAATGCTCAAAACAGCCACTGCCCCCATGGCAGTCAGGAAAAAAAGCCTTGCCGCCCTTCTTCTGCGGCGCTGTCTCTGTATTCTTCTGGATACCGGCCTTGCATGGGACCTGCGCACGTTTCCCGCTGTTCCCCCGCTCCTGCCGCCTGTGTATCCGGCAGGCATCCGCCGGACTCCCTGTACTACACTGATCTGATTTCCGCCCATATAAAAATCCTCCTGTCATTTGTCTGTTTTAAAACAGGAACCGCCGCGCGAACCCTGTAATCATGTTTCCATTATCCACGATAAGAGGCATTCCTATTTTATCTTTTTATTGTGAAATTCCTAAGATTTTATAAATATGAGGCCCGCACCGGCATATCTGCCGGATCCGTCACACAATCTTCTCGGCGTTTATTTTTTCATGGTCACGGAATAACAAATATCCGGTGCCGTTATAATATTCATATCCTATGACTTCCCGCTGCCGGTCATTTTCCCCATTGTCTCCCGGTACAGTGACTTTTGCACCGATGGGATACTGACATGCCATCTCCAGAAACGAAATCATGATCTGCCTTCCTGTCTCTTTCCATACTTTTGAAATCCGAATACCAGTTTTACCAGTTCCCGGCAGATTATGCAGCCTTTTCTTTCTTTTGCATTTGGAAAAAACCAAATCCCATGAACATTTCACCGGCAGGAACACTGGCAAAGCCGTCCGGAGAGTGGTATAATCTGTTTTAATGACAGGTAACCTATCTGCAGACAAAAAGATGGGGGGGCTTCCCCCCGGCACAAAGGAGGCCTTTATGGACATCAAAGAACTTACCCGGCTGCTGGTTACATCCAGTGAAAATTTTAACCAGACAAGATACATTCCCTGGTGGGAAGAAGCCTATGGGGCTTCCGAAAACCGCACCTTCCAGTATAATATTTTGGAGGAAGATGTCATACTCGGCGCGGATGCCTGCGTCACGAAATGTACAAAAGAAGAACTTCTGGCGCCCGTAGGCGCGGTCGGCCTCACTTTGTTCCATCTGCTGGTGCTGCATAATTTCCGTGACCTGGTGGAGAAATTACTCTGCGACGGGAAAGTGACGGCACGGGAAGCGGACATGCCCGACCACAGGGGCCATGGTCTCACGCCCTTTCTGCTGGCATGCGCATGCGGAAATCTTGCCATGGTAAATCTCCTGAAAGCACATGGCGCCAGCGATTCTGCCTGCGACGAAAGAGGCATGAACGCATACCACTTTCTTGCATATCCCAGATTTGAGCAGCTGAGCATCAGTTTTACCTGCCTGGATAAAAGTGTGGAGCAGCGGGCGGAAATTGCCCGTCTGCTGACTTGTGACATTCACAAAAAGAATGAAAAAGGCTTCACCCCCCTGGAACACCTGCTTTCCACGGAATATAGTTCCAGCTATACCTGGCCCCTGACAGAGGTGTTTCTGGAAAAAGGCGCCGGCACAGATTATGTGGACCAGGAGGGAAACACGCTGCTGATGATGGCCCTGAAAAACAGGCACCAGACGGCGGCCCTGCAGCTGATGGCCCATTGTCCGGACATGTTGGACACACCTGACGGCAAGGGCGTAACTCCCGCCCGGCACGCCGTGGATTACCAGAACCATGGCATGTTTCTGGCCCTCACCGGCCATGGGGCCGCAGCCGTTCCCAACCAGCTTATGCAAAACTTTTCCCTGGCCCAAATTGCGCACCGTGCTTTCTGTGAGATAATGTCGGATGACAGGGATGCCATGTCCCTTGCCTTATATCTGGCAGAAAGGCTGGTCCGGCAGACAGACCCGGATGATGACGACGATATGTGCGAACTCAAAAGTATCTTCCGTTCCTCCCTGGCCCACGACGGCAGCTGCCATGTACTGGAACTTTGCCGGGATGCCGGAATTGATTTTACCGCATCCTTTGAAGATTGCGGCGACTTTGTCTGTCTTCGGGACGAGTGCCTGGAATGCGGCCACGGAGTGACCGTTATCAAAAAACTCCTGGAATTCGGCGTGGATATGGACACGGCCATAACATACGGTAAGACTCCCGCCAATATTATCGCTTCCCTGGACAAAGGAAGCGACCTGGACGAAAAAATCTTTTTTGAGGAAGCGGCAAAACTTTTATCCACAGAATCCATGGAGCAGACAGACAAACGCGGTATGGCCGCCATTCACCATGCCGCCAAAAACGGACACACCGGCATGATAAAAGTCATGCTGGAAAGGGGCGTGGATAAGAATCTGGCGGCAGATGTCCCGGCAGAGCCCGGAACCACCCCGCTGCACCTGGCCTGCATGTATGGCCATGCGGACATAGTCAGGCTGCTCATTGCCGCCGGCGCGGACGATACCGCCAAAACCCTGAAGGGAGAAACCCCCGCCCATGCGGTGCTCCTGAATAAGAAAGCCGGACGAAAGCTGGAAACGGCACAGATAGCGGAAATTCTGAAGGAACTTAAAAACCTGGATGTGGCGGCAGACGATGGGAAAACTCCCCTTCTTCTGCTGGGCAGCCAGCTGGAAAACCTGCTTCCCATATTCCTGGAAAAAGGCGTTAATGTCAACCATCAGGATCATAACGGCATGACTGCCATGATGCTTTATCCCGACAAGGACACCATCAAAGAGCTGATCCGGGCCGGAGCCGACATCCATCTGGCAGACAAAAACGGAGATACCGTACTGCATCACGCATTGGAGAACTTTCATACCTCAGCGGCCCGTTACCTGATCAAGAAAGGCGCTGATTACAACCGCCCTGACAATATGGGAAAAACTCCCGTTCAAATCGCCGTGGAAATCGGTGCGGATTCCGTGCTGGAACTTATGACGGATATCCGTTAAAAGACGTTACGCATGCCAAATTCCCTGCACCCGCAGATGGTCCGTTTTGTCATATTCTGAAGTGAAAAAACACCTTCTGCCGGGAACAGAACAGCTTGACAGGAAAACGCCTGGTGTCATATGATAATAATATACCATGATTTTGTGCGCATCAGCGCACATGAAATCAGTAGTTGACACAATGTCCTTCTGTGTCAACATTGTACCATAATTTTGTGCGCATCAGCGCACATGGAATCAGTAGTTGACACAATGTCCTTCTGTGTCAACATTGTACCATAATTCTGTGCGCATCAGCGCACATGGAATCAGTAGTTGACACAATGTCCTTCTGTGTCAACATTGTGCCATGTGACACAGAAGGATTCACAATGACGGTCCCGGAAAGCCGGACATGTCTTCAGCCGGCAGCGCCGGAAACATCTTTGTCAGCAGAAAGGAGTCACTTTATGGACAAAATCGAAGCAATCAAAAATTTATGCCGGGAAAAACAAATCCGCATGATCGACTTTAAAATGACGGATATTGACGGACGCTGGCGCCACATTACCATACCGGTGGAAAGGTTCGGTGCAGACACCTTTACATACGGAATCGGGTTCGATGGCTCCAACTACGGCTATGCCCCCATTGAAAAAAGCGATATGGTATTTCTCCCCGACCCGGACACTGCCTATGTGGATCCCTTTGCCCAAATCCCCACGCTTACCATGTGCGGCAATGTATGTACCATAGGCAGGGGAGAAAACACACCCTTTGACCAATATCCCAAAAATGTGAGCCTTCGTGCCATAGAATATATGAAGGAAACGCAGATTGCCGACCGTATGGTCATTGGACCCGAATTTGAGTTCTATCTGTTTGACAATGCCCGCTTTGAAGTCAGCCCCAGACAATGCGGCTTTTGTATCGACACCAGGCAGGCCGAATGGAACAGCCGTCTGGATGTGCCCGGAAACAACGGATACGAAGTCCCCCACAAAGGAGGCTATCATGTTTCGGCCCCCCAGGATGTGGGATACGATCTGAGAAGCCGGATGTGCATGATGATGGAAGAATGGGGCATCCGCGTAAAATACCATCATCATGAGGTGGGCGGCCCGGGCCAGATGGAGATCGAAGTGGAGCTTGCGGACATGCCCGCCATGGCCGACAATACCATGATTATCAAATATATTATCAAAAACCTGGCGGCCCGGGAAGGCAAAACCGCCACATTTCTGCCCAAGCCCATCTATCAGGAGGCAGGGAGCGGAATGCATGTACATATGCTGCTGTTCAAGGACGGACGGCCCTTGTTTTATGATGAAAACGGCTATTCCGGCTTAAGCCGTACTGCCCATTATTTCATGGGCGGCCTGCTGAAGCACATTGCGTCCCTTTGCGCCTTTACCAATCCTTCCACCAACTCCTTCAAACGGCTGGTTCCGGGATATGAGGCGCCTGTCACCATTGGATATGCAACCTCCAACCGCAGCGCGGTCATCCGGATTCCTGCCTACGCAAAATCCCCGGATACAAAACGGTTTGAGCTGCGCAATCCGGATGCCACGGCGAATCCCTACTATGCCTATGCCGCGATTCTGATGGCCGGTCTGGACGGCATCGAAAATCAGATCGACCCTTCCGAAAACGGATGGGGGCCTTATGACTTCAACCTCTACACCCTCTCGCCGGAAGAGCAGAAGAAAATAAAAGGACTGCCCAAATCCCTGGACGAAGCTCTGGAGGCCCTGGAGGCAGATCATGATTACCTCACAAAAGGAGGCGTGTTCCCCCAGCGTCTGATTGATATCTGGGTGGCCCGCAAACGTGCAGAATTAAAACAGTTAAACCAGATCCCCAATCCGGCAGAATTCAAAATGTATTATGATCTATAAATTCCTGATCCGGAACCGAAACACATTCCATGGGCGGCTTCCATCCGCAGAGCCGTAAGCAGACAGTTTCATAAAGAAAACGGCTTTGCACCCGGAGGCCGCGAAAGAGAGGGCACCATATGAGCGACAATAAAAAACAGATTATTTTACTTATGACCGATGCCACCAGACAGGATATGGTAGGCTGCTACGGAAATCCCCGGGTACACACACCAAACCTTGACGCCCTGGCGCAAAGAGGCATCCGCTATGACAATGCCTACACCTGCCAGCCCGTCTGCGGCCCGGCGCGCTCCGCGCTGTTTACCGGTGTCTATCCCCATTCCAACGGCAGCTTTTCTAACAGCATCCCTCTGGGCGCCAATGTAAAAACCATAGGGCAGCGCCTGTCCGACAATGGTATCCGCACTGCCTATATCGGGAAATGGCATCTGGATGGCGGTGACTATTTCGGCCTGGGCGCCTGCCCGGAAGGCTGGGATCCCCAATATTGGTACGACATGAAATGCTATCTGGAAGAGCTGACGGAGGAAGAGCGGGTGGCATCCAGAAATCCACAGACAAACAAGAAAAATATTCCTGCAGACTTCACCTTCGGCCATCGCTGTGCCGACCGGGCCCTGGACTTTTTACATAAACACGGGGACGAGGACTTTTTTCTGACTGTTTCCCTGGACGAACCCCATGATCCCGGACTCTGTCCGGAACCTTATGCCTCCATGTTTGAAGACTATGAATTTCCCAAATCCCCCAATGTGTGGGATACCCTGGAGGGAAAGCCCCAGTACCAGAAATACTGGGCCGGAAAGAATCTGGAAAGCGACAGGGATTCCCTCACCATCAAAGTTCCCTATTATCTGGGCTGCAATGCCTTTGCGGACTCCGAAATCGGGCGGGTGCTGGACTGCATCAGAGTCTGTGCCCCGGATGCCTTGGTCATCTACACATCCGACCACGGCGATGCCCTGGAGAGCCACTGCCTGTATGCCAAGGGGCCTGTCATGTACAATGAAATCGCCAGGATTCCCCTGATGATCGCCGGTCCCGGCGTGCCGGAGGGAATTGTTGACAAAAACCCGGTGAGCCATATCAACCTGCCTGCCATGATCATGGAGTATATGAATCTGCCCGTCCCGAAATGTTTTGAGGGCAAAAGCCTCCTGACGGAGATATATCACCCGGAGATCCGGATAAATGATTTTGTCATTACGGAATTTACCCGGTATGAGATTGACCACGACGGTTTCGGCGGCGTTCAGATGATGCGGGCCATTTTTGACGGACGCTACAAGCTGGCCGTCCATCTTCTTGACCCCACGGATGAATTTTATGATCTGGATTCGGATCCTTATGAAATGAAAAACCGGATATGGGACGAGTCCCTGGAAGAAGAAAAAGTCCGTCTGCACAAACTGCTTCTGGAGTGGATGAATACCACGCGGGATCCCTTCCGGGGATACCAGTGGGAACACCGGCCCTGGCGGAAAAATCTTACCCCTCCCACATGGGGCTATACCGGATACACACGCCAGCGTGAAAACGAAGAATATGAGCCGCGCCAGCTGGACTATTCCACCGGCCTGCCCATGGAAGAGGCAACACGCCTGAAATAAAAGACCCCGCGGCTCCCCCGGCAGTCCTTTCTGACAGCCCCGGGAGCCGGTTTTCAGCGCTATACCTGAATCACCCGTTTCCTGCTCCATCTTCCCGTTAAAAACCACAGAAACGAAATCACATAATTCACAGTCCAGCCCATGGGAACCGCATACCAGACTGCCTCCACTCCCCATATGCCTGCAAAGCGGAAGGAGACAAACACCCTGATTCCCAGGTTGATCAGGTTTGCCAGCGTAAACACGCCCACATCCCCGGCCCCTTTCAGTACTCCATCCGTGATGGCCTTCATTCCGATAAACACAAAGAAGAAACGGATAAAGCGCAGATAGGTATCCCCTGTGGCAAAGGCCTCCGCACTGCTGCCGTCCTCGATAAAGGCAGAGATAATCTGCCCATGAAACAGGCTCAGCACCAGCAGGATCAGCACGCCAAAGCCCAGCACGATACCATAGGCCGCCTTATACCCCTTCTTCACCCGCTCCGGATCTCCCGCGCCCAGGTTCTGCGCCGTAAATGTGGACATGGCATTTCCCGAAGCAATCATGGGAACAATACAGATAGACTCGATTCTCATGCCGGAAGTATACCCCGCCAGCACGGAAGAGCCGAATCCGTTGACCACCGACTGTACCAGCAGCATCCCAATGGAAACAATGGACTGCTGCAGCATGGAGGGAATGGCGATTTTCACCATGCTACCCAGCATGGCCCCGCTGTAAATCCCCATATCCTGCACTTCTTCCGCCATATTTTGGTATCCCCCCAGACTTTTCATCAGCAAAAGGAAGGAAATCACTGCCGACAGTCCCTGGGCCGCCACAGTAGCAACCGCCACACCCGCCACTCCCATCCGGAAAGCCAGCACCATCAGCAGATCCAGAAATATGTTCAGCACAGAAGAAAAAAGCAGCAAATACAGCGGCGTCCTGGAATTGCCCAAGGCATTAAATACCGCGGACAAAACATTGTACATAAATAAAAACGGCAGACCCACAAAATAAATACGAAGATACAGTACCGCGTCCTCCAGAATGTTCCCCGGTGTATTCAGCGCCTCCAGAATCTGTCTGCACATGGCAAAGCCAAAAATCCCCAGCGCCACACTTACCGCCGCAAAACTCATCAGCGCCGTGTACACGGAAACCTTCATCCTTCCATACTCTCCCGCCCCCAGGTACTGGGAAGTAATCACGGAAGCCCCGATTCCGCCGCCAATGGCTATCATAATAAACACAGTGGTCAGCGAATAGGATGCCCCCACAGCCGCCAGCGCATCCTCCCCCACACACTGTCCCACAATCATGGAATCAGCCATATTGTAAAACTGCTGAAACAAATTCCCCAGTATCATGGGAAGCGCAAAGAAAAACAAAGACTTTCCCGGCGCATCCTTTAGCATGTTGTACTTTTTCATTTTACACCGCCTGCATATTCTGAATCGTAATAAGGAAGCCAAATCTGTACGGCAACATTATAATCCACTTTGCACTGATGTTCAACATAAGAAATCACAAAACATTTCCATATAACAAAGCCATGTCCGGTATATTTTGTATTCCAGACACGGCTTTCCCGAATCGAGACGAACGGCTGTCGTTCAGACTCCGCTTTCCGTCCCATATATTGCGGCTACCATTTCATTCCACTCCCCCGACTCCCTGAGTACATGTTCCACCACATCGCGCACCGCGCCATGACCGCCCTCCACAGTACTGACATAGTCCGCCATTTCAAGTATCTCCCGGCAGCTGTCCTTGGGACAGCCGACAAAACCTGCCATTTTCATAGGCAAAACATCATTCAGGTCATCACCGATATATCCCAGTTCTTCCTTTCTGATATGGTGTTCTTCCATAAATGACTGCAAAAAAGAAGCCTTATCCTTAATATTCTGGTATAAATAGTCCGCTCCCAGTTCATCCATGCGCCGTTTCGTGGCTCCGCATTCCCGCCCTGTCAGGACAATGAGCCTGACACCGGCTTTTCGCGCCGCAAAAAATCCCGCAGCATCCTTTGTGCAGAACTTTTTGAACTCATTTCCGCTATGATCATAGTAAATCCCACCATCTGTCATAGTGCCGTCCACATCAATAACCAGATATTTTATTTTTCTCATCCCATCTCCCCGGGGCCATTGGACCTCTTCCTTTCCCAGATAAGGTCATTATATTATAGTATCATTCTCAAAACCAATCATGATATGGATGGCCATTCGGCCCCTTCATTTCATGGATATGATCTTATTTTATCATAAGCGGAAGGTGTCAGGAACGCAACCTGCACATCTAAGTTATGAATGGTGTCTGCCACTGCCATATTAAATTTATTTCCATGTTCCGTGTAATTGCGAATATGGTTATTATAATAGTTCTTTCCTTCCACCGTATATCCATCCGTTCCTGCCGCAATGATCTTTCCCGCACGGATCTCTTTCAACAGTTTTAAAAGCATTATAAAGCTGTTGCACCCTTCTCCGAAGGAACCCGAAACGCTGTTATAGTCAATGATGTAATCTGCATTTTCCCCCTTCAGATTTGAGGTGATAATTGTTTTGCAGGGAATCTGGTCCAGTCTTTCCAGCCGCTTTCTGTTACTGAAAAAAGCATAATCCACCGGAAAATTTTCCGGAATAAAGTTCACGGATATGACAACTACATCTGTCTGGTCAATATAGTTTTTTATCTTTTTCTCATAGCTTACTATGGAATTTCCCGGCGCCAGCACCAAAATATCCCTGCCGCCAAGCAATTCCCTCAGCTTAAGTCTGTCCTCCGTGTCTTCTATCCGGTTATTTTTATATCCTTCATACATCATATCCGCATATTCCGCGTCGAACACTGCTGTTTTTCCCTGGTCAAAGCGGGATAAAATATGATTGATATCCCGATTGGTCAGGTCTCCTTTTTTCAGATAATATTCCGCGTAATTCCTATGCAGGTTAAACCTGGCAGAAAGAAAATAAGCCGGCGTATATCCCCATTCGGTTTCTCCTTTTAAAGGCGCGATATAGTCCTGTATCCCGTCCATCAGATAGTCTATATCATAAGACTTATCCATATATTCGTTTAAATAATCCGCAATCAGTTCAACCGGAAGATTTCCAGGAATTCTTCCCATTCCCATCAGGCTTCCATCCACAGCCACAGGCCGCCCCAGATGGCGGTCAATAAAATTCTGTGCCAGGCAGCAGCTTAAAGACATATTTTCATGCAGATGAAGGGACAGGCGGATATCCCTGTCGAGATTATGGTCGGAAAGACTCACAATCCGGTCCAGATCCCGGCGTTTCATACTCCCAAATGTATCTACAATTGAAAACTGATAAGGATGAATCTGATTGACCTGTTTTAAAATCCAGATCAGTTCCTCGTCGGAATACCCCATAATATTAATGGGATTGATGCTTAGTTTATATCCTTTTTCCATCACCTTTCCGGCAAACGCAAGCCCTTCCCTTATGTCATGTTCATGGGCTGTAATACGGATCAATTCTATCCCTTTTCCGTTGTATGGGCTCAATTTCCCGATATCATAATTGCCGTTCATGGCCATGGCCGAAAACATGGTTTCACCATATGTTTCCGGAAGAAGCTCATTTAATTCTTCGATCCTGTTACATACCGTGATGTCCGGATGATATCCTTCCACATTTCTCAGAAACCCTACTTCCACCATGTCCACCCGGGCTTTGGTAAGCGTTCTTATTATGTCTCTTGCCCGCCGGAATCCCCACTCCCAGTTATTGACATATCCCCCATCCCGCAGGGTACAGTCCAAAAGCTTTAAATCATAAGATGTCATTATGTTTCTCCCCATTTCTGCACGGCCTTTTGCGCATGTCAAGTTTGTGGATGCCGCGCAGACACAAACTTGGGATTGAAAATTTTCAATTTTCAATCCTCTCCTTCATCATACGGATAACCATATCCAAATCCTTTTCCGTGTCCACCGACAGACTGTGACAGTCCGGAACCGGAATAAACTTCAGTTGTTTTCCATAATCAAGAAAGCGCAGCGTGTCAATTCCTTCTATCCGTTCAAACCGGCCAGGCTGTGAATTTTTGTAGAAGTCCAGCATTTTTTTATTGTATCCGATAATTCCCACATGTTTATAATACTGAAAACTGATTTCCCGGAACGGATACGGAACAGGCGTCCTGGACATATACAAGGCATGATAATTTTCATCAAAAACTACTTTTATGTTAGAGGCATCCATAACCTGGGCCGGGTCTGATATTTCTGTTATAATATTTGTGCCAAATTCCCTGTCCTGCGGAATTTCCCCGGGTATTGCCGCAGCAATGGCCCCGGTATTGATAAGAGGTTCATCCCCGTTTAACTGAAGGTAAAAATCCGCTTCCATTTTCCCTGCCACCTCCTGCAGGCGATGCGCCGCCGTCCTATGGCCGGCGGATGTCATCATAACCGGAATATTATGTTCAGCGCATATCCGGTAAATGCGCTCATCATCCGTGGCTACACAAACCTCATCTAACTCCTTAACGGAGCTGACCCTATGATAAACCCACCAGATCATGGGATGCCCCAGAATATCCCGCAGCGGCTTTCCCGGAAGCCTGCTGGAGCCATATCGCGCCGGAATAATACCTGCAATTTTCATACATGTCCCCCTTTCAAACCATCTTTGAACTTTCGCTTCATCCGGGCCAGCATTCTGACCAGAGACAGATTTCTGACATATGCCCATGAAACATAATACTTTGCAGCCCATTTTCCATAACCATATGTCTGAATTTCCTGATATATGGAATCCCTCTCCCGGGGCCGCAATGTGGGCCGTATCAGATTCTTATTCCTTTCTTCCACCCACTTTCTCTCTGTGGGATATAAGTCAAATTTATCCTTTACCTGATCCAGCAGATGTTCCCCCTGTTCCGTATTCACCAGCAGGCAGGATATGGAAAAACTTTTTCCTTGATTTTTTTCCCTTAAGTCTTCATGATGCTCCGCAGCCCAGTGGTAATCTCCTATCGTTATATCTCCCACGCGGTCCCTGCAGGCAAAGGGACATTGATAGCACATTTCATTATAAGACTTAAAGTTGTAAAAAGCTTCATAGTACGGATCCCTGTACCAGGGCCTCCAGACTACCCCCCCGAGCCTGCTACGCAGAAAAAAAAATATATATTTCTGCAGTTATCCGGTTTCAGGCGGAATTCATATGTATCCATCGATTGGGAGTATCTCCTTTGCCAAAAACGTATGTTTTCCGCAAACATCCCCGGGCTTGGTACCCCGTGACAGATCAGGTCTGCGCAGTACAGACTGCCGGCCCATGTCTTAAAATCCCGGCATTTCTTTTCCAGATAAAGTCTGAGTCCCGCAATCTGACAGGGAGTTCCCGAATATAGAACTTTTCGTCCTTCCTCCAGGTCTTTCCGGACCTCCTCAAAGGTTTCACCTGTGTTACTCTGGACATATTTCGACCGCCGCAGTCTGTCCAGTTCCCCTGCATCTGTTATGCGGATATGCACTGCCTCTATATTCTCATTCATTGCACAGCCATACACCGCACCTTTGCCGTCTAACAGTTCCCGGGCCAGTGCCGAAAACACACCGCCCGACGAACTTCTCCTGACCGTATCTTCATCCTTGTTCACAGCGGCAAATACTTTACGTGTTTCAGAAAAAAGGCTTTTGTCCGGGGAAACAGGGCACACTGCCGTGCACATACCGCAGGAAATGCACTTTTCTTCCGCAACGTAAGCCCGGATGAAGCCTTCCCGGTCATTCTTCATTTTCACCGCATGTACCGGGCAAATCCCCTGGCAGGCTCCGCACCCGCAGCAATGCTGATTTTCTCCAATATGCATAATGCTTCACCCCTCTTTCATCCTGTTCCATAACAGAAGGATTTTTTTCCGTTTCATTGCCGTAAGTCCCAGCATAACCAGAAGCAGCCCGTATCGAATCAAATTATATTGATAGAAAAAGTTTACGCCCACGGTAATGATGATCATAACGGCAGATAAAAGCGCCAGTCTTTTTCCCGGGAACAAATTCACAGAAATACCGTTTTTTCTGCACAGCAGCCGCATCAGGAAATAATGGCATACCGCAAACAGAATATAGCAGAACATGGAGGTATATGCCGCTGCAATAAAGCCGAACCACTGAATCGCAACATAATTTAAAAAGAGATTCAGAATCGCCCCGGCCACCGAAGCAACCATGATATATTTTGATTTTCCATAGTAAAACTCCACCGTGGAAACCTGATTGTATACAAAAGTGAAAAACACACCGGCCGTTATGGGCGGAACGGCATAAACGGCCTGCATGTACTCTTGTGTCGCAAAAATCATAATGACCTCCGGGGCAAACAGCATGACACCGGCTCCCAGAACGGCAATCAGTACAAACAAAGAAACGGATACTCCCGGAATCCCTTCATATCGCTTTGTCTTCAGCTTCTCATACATCCATGGTGTAAATGACGCCGTTATTGCAGAGTTAAACAGCAAAACCGTTTTTCCTATGGTGTAGGCCACTCCGTAAATGCCTGCTTCCGTCTCCCCGCACATATTTGCAATCATGATCCTGTCACACTGGTTCAGGATAATCATTGACAAATAGTGCGGTATCAGCGGCAAATTGAATTTTAATGCATAAGTCCAATACTCTCTGTGGAAAAAAATTTTCCCCCTGACAAACAGGTATATGTAAAACACAAGATTTACGGCTGTTGCTGCTGTCACATAACCGATAATCTTCATGGTGCCTTTATCTTCAAAAAATGTGAATAAAACCGAAACCAGGGTCGTGACAAACGACATTCCCACTGTGGCCAGGGTAAATCCGATATATCGATACTCAAACCGCTGGCGGGCAGTCCAGTACAACAGCGACGGATAAAAAAATGCATAAATCAGCATGGAAAGTATCAGATTCGGCGACAGTCCCAACAGTTTTTGAAAAAAAGCCGGAAATAAAAAATAAATTATCATGCAAAGTATCGCACTCACTGTGGACAATCCCTGCATGGATGCCTGAAATCTGTCCCTGTCTTCCTGATAATATATCATGCCATTATTGAATACCCCCGATGCCAGTTTCAGGGAAGTAAAGATCACAATGATATCCATCCAGGCAAAATACAATGTGGATAATCCATACTGTTCTGTAGTAAGAATCCGGGTAAACAAGGGCATGGTAAGCATATGCAGGCCTTTCTGCAGCACACTGCATATGGTAAACCACATTGCAGCTTTTGCCTGCACCGGAATTTTCTGATACTGATGAAAATAATTCCTGATTTTACTCATCTGTTTATTCCAGAACTCCTTTCAAAAACTCCAGGGCATCCTTTCTCATTTCCGCTATTTTCCCATCCACCATACAGTAATTAATTTTTTCAGCCGCCTCTCCTTTTTCCGGAATACAGTACCGGTTCCGGAGATCTACTTTTTCCAGCAGGTTCTTCATTCTTGTACTGATATCCACCCCGTTTGAAATTCTTGGGTAAGTATAAAATTCTTTCTGAAAAATGAGAGAAAACGATGTCCCGTGAAACGAATCTGTCACCACATAATCCGCATAATAAATGTTTGACAAAAATTCAGCCGGGCCTGCCGCAACAGATGCCTCAAAGATATCCTGCATCTCTTCCCATAATTTAAAATTTACATCCGTATGTACATCAAATAAAATTTTCAGCGCCTTCTTTTTTGCAAGGCCAATGGCATAATCCACAGCCTCCCCATTGGGTGAAAGCAAATAGAGATAAATATATCTGCCCTCCATGGGCCCGGTTACCGGAATCATCCTCCTATAATCCTCTTTGTCCAGCAAAAAAACCGGATCTGCCACCTCTTTTATCTGCTTTTTTGTCAGCGGCTGCATAAATGCAACACCGCTTGCCTCTCTCATGGAGATGGCGTCAAAATCTTCTGTGAGCTTTTTATAGAGGGACGTCAGCGGCTGTAATATAGCATCATCATCCGTACCTATGCTGGCCGCATAGGCTATCTTTTTCACGGACTTATCCGCAAACTGCAGAAAATAAACTTTCGCATCTATCACCTTTGCGATGTCCGGCTTCCACACCACATCACTGCCCACAATACAATGTGTATATGGCGTATCCAATATGGGAGAAGACACATCCCTAAATCCTGCAGTCCGGTTAAGGTATTCCTTTCGAAACTCTTCGTATCGTTCATGGCGCTGTCTCAAAAGCAGTCCATATTTTACCCCCGCTATCCTTTTCCGGCCTAATACCTTTGTCCTGACCTTGGCCGGAACCTTGGCCACCTTATGAAAAATGCCGGCTTTTTCGATCTTTCCGCCGCAAGTGTAATTGATAATTTCCACCTGCTCACCGGGCCTGAGTCTGCCCACTGTCTGCTGTAACGCATAGCACAGCAAAACTGCCCCCGGATTGTCAAACCACTGCACATTTACAATGCCTATCATATTTGCCTCCTGTTTCCAGTTCCGCATCAGCTCTTCCGGCCCCTCACCCGCCCTTCCAGCCCCTTTACCGGCAGGACCATGGCCTTCTCATGCTGTCTGTAACTGTTCCTGATATTTTTTACCCGGACGCTTCGGAGGCTTTACTTTCCCAGCACCTCCCGGTCTACGCTCTGGGTATATTTTTCCGTGGAGCGCCCATACAACAGCTTGTCCAGGTGAAATCTCCGGTATATTTTTCTTGCCCACCTGATGTTTTTCAGGCTCAGCCGAATTCCTTCTGCCAGAGTGTAAAACGGGCATAACAGATATGACAAAACAGGAATTTTCTTTCCTGTTTCAAACACATTTCTGCCCATATATCTGAACACTGCCGCATAACCCATTTTTGTGCAGGGAACCCACCATTTTACGAATCCCCTGTCTCTCCTTCTCTATATATTCTGACTGACATGAGAGACAGTCAGACAGAAAATATGCCTTCATGGAACTTCCCAGCATTGCACTGCTTCCCAGAAAAGCACTGCTGGTTGTTGTCAGTAAAACCTTTTCGCTGTCCTCAAGATTCATATGCATAATTTCCCATGGAACAAACGAGTTTTTCATCACCCTGATTCCACTCTCCTGGTAGACCGTCCGCGCATCCCTGGGATGCTGTTTTACCAGAAGATTGTCCACACCCACCTGATCTGCAATTTTCAATATCAGTTCTGTTTCTCCAATCGGATGTCCATCAATATCATGAGACGATGCAAAAAAGATATATTTTTGTGAAAATTCTGCTGCCTTGTAATCAAACACCTGATTCAGAATCCCGCGCAGTTCCTTCCCGGTCCGGCTTACAGGGGGAATCTTCACAAACTCCCACTCTCCCTTATGTAACTTTTTCATTTCGGGAAACATACAGTAGTACTTGTCCACAAGCCGGGTTATTTCCGGTCTTCCCGTGACAGAACGTATCTTCTGCGTCAGGCCCAGCCTGCCTATTTTGCTTCCCACTACAAAATCACGTTCATAGGACAAAATTCCCTCATCATACTGTGACCACCGGCATGCATGCCCCTGCTGCGCATAATAATCGGCAATGCCATATAGGGGCAAATCCAGATTGTAAAAAAGAATTTCATCATAAAATTTTTCCGTCTCAGACACCGGTTTTCCAAAATTGTAACCGGCCACGTATTTTATAATATCGCTCCTCTTTCCGGAACCGCCGGTGGAATGTATTCTTTTTCTCTCCTTAAAACATACTTCCGAAAATAGTCCCATCCCCTTCAAACGCCCGCAGACTGCTTCAGCTCCTACAGACTCATCAGACAGCCATATGTCAACATCTTCTTTATGAAAAACAGTTAATTTCAGCTGTACCGCCATAATCAGCTGGTAGTATGTATTGCTTATGATCAGAATTTTCTTCTTTGTGTCTGTCACAATTTTTCTCTCCCTAATCAGACATCAGAATCACTGTCACAAAGCTTCCCTGACAAGCTTTTTTCACCTTTTGTCTCGTTTTTAAAATCATTTAAAAGAAATGCAATGACAATTGCAAAATATATACTGGCAAGAGGCACATATATTACATGACCTACAAGTATCGACTGAAACAGCAATACCATAAAACTTAATGCATAGGGAAAATACTTTTGCATATTCTTTTTTAGTAACTTCCAAATTACATACATCACCCTGGCTGTAAACAGGCATAAAATTGCGAAGGCAAGTACACCGAAGTAAAACAGAATACCATTATAATCCTGCTCTATTGTGTAAAATGACTTAATTCTGGAATTTAATATATGTGAAACTTTTGAACATCCCAGACCAAATAAAATCGTCAATATCTTACCCGTCTCCAGCTTTTTTATAAACTCTGATGCATATTCCGTCTGCAGGTTTCTATGGGATGTAAGAAAATTAATGAGTGAATAATTACTGCTGTTAAAATACTGAATCTGATTCCATAAAAATACTGCCATTACCGTTATCAGGCATAATGACACACAAGCAAACAATATCCAGAATTTCTTTAATCTGATTAAGGCATGAAACTTCACTGCAGACTCATACTTTAATAAATAACATAGCATAATTACAATTACAGCGGTTCCTCCCGCCACACTTGCTTTACTGCCAAGCAGCAATAGTGCGGAATAATCCAGCAACACATAGAAGATACGCTTTTTTCCTTTATACACATATAGTAAAATAGGAAGAATTCCTAAAAGGCAGCCTGAAACAAAATTTGCATATCCAAACAATCCTTTAAAACTAAAAACATGTTCATATCCCCTGTAGCCAAGGCCCAAGGGGCTTATCAATATGCTCACAGATATAATTACAGTTGATATCACCAATGGTTTAATCAGTTTTTCTTCCGAAAGTTTTTGTAACTCTAAAAGCCTGGAAATTACTATAATCGTCGCCGCAAAATATATTACTTTTCCAATCAAGTTGATATTTGTAACCAGATTAAGAGTATACCCCAGATAACTTTGTACCACTACCGTAAACAATAAGTAACTACCTATCAAAAATATTGTAATAAAATCCCGCAGCTTTTTTAAATTTAATACCAGTACCGCAATATATAGTATCCTGAAAATTTGGTTAGGCGCAAATGCCCCATAATCTTCCATTCCGGAAAAATCCGACCATATTGTATACATCATGTCAAATATCGGATTTACCGCAATATACACTAAAATTAATTTACTGAAGTCAATTGTCTTCCATTTTTTCAGCATATCTTTTCCCTTCATTATGGCCCAAAAAACATCCCCTGGCACTCACAAAAAGTCTATTTCCATCGATCTATTCTCCGATACAAAATATGCATCAACGGCCTGGCCGTAAAAAACAGCAGCAGCGCTAATCTGGTCTTTGCCCGGGCGCGGGAATCCCGCATCACCTTCCAGCCCTTCTCCTTTATTATCCGTATGCACTTTC
>CAJTLR010000038.1 GCA_910577185.1 uncultured Acetatifactor sp. | reverse complement strand
ATATCGAAACAGAAGTGCGTGTTTCGACTTCTGATGCCATGTGCGCTGAAGCGCAGAGAATTATGGTATCATATCGAAACAGAAGAGCGTGTTTCGACTTCTGATGCCATGTGCGCCAGGGCGCAGAGAATCATGGTATCATATCGAAACAGAAGAGCGTGTTTCGACTTCTGATGCCATGTGCGCCAGGGCGCACAAAATCATGGTATCATATCGAAACAGAAGAGCGTGTTTCGACTTTTGATGCCATGTGCGCCAGGGCGCAGAAAATCATGGTATCATATCGAAACAGAAGTGCGTGTTTCTACATTCATGGCATGACTGGATTAAAAGCATGCTATAATGACAGGGAGGATTATTATGAGAAAGAGAACGAAATGGCTGACAGTTTTATGCGCGGGGATACTTGTATTCAGTATCGGCGCATGCGGCAGGGATGACGGGGAGGGGAGTTCCTCAGGGGACACCGGCTCTGTCACCCAGGAGGAAGAAACACCGGAAGACACCGGTTCCGGGGAAGAGAGTACGCCGGAGGAATCCGGATCCGTTTCCCAGGGCGGGGATGATGTGAGTCCGGAAGAGGGACAGGTTTCCGGCTGGAGCGAGGAAATGCAGGGCATCCGGTCTGCGGTAGTGGAAGCCGTGGGAGAGGAAAATTATTGGCCGGATATGCTCATGGAGGCAGATATGCTGGAGATGAGCTACGGGATTACGCCGGATATGTACGAGGATTATATGGCAGAATCCCCCATGATCAGCAACAATGTGGACGCGCTGGTGGTTATCCGGGCGAAGGAGGACCAGGTGGATGCCGTGGAAGAGGCCCTGAATACCTACCGTGAGGCCAATATTAACAACACCATGCAGTATCCGGCGAATTTGGGGAAAATACAGGCAGCCCAGGTGGAGACCATAGGCAATTACGTTGTTTTTGTCCAGCTTGGAGGATTTGCCATTGATGCGGACGACGAGAAGGAAGTACTGGAAAAGTGCCAGGAGGCCAATAAGCTGGCGCTGGATGCCATTCGGGGTATCGTGGAATAGGCTTGCGCCGCATAACGGAAAGAGGCGGTTCCGGAACCGGGGATGCCGGATTCGGGACTGTCTCAATGCATTCGTATCTGCAGTGGTATGCCGCTGAGGTACATAATGGAGAAGAAAAATGGTTTTCAGCAGTATTGTATTTTTGTTCCGTTTTCTGCCACTGTTTTTTATACTGTATTATCTGGCTCCCAGAGGGATGAAAAACGGCATCCTTTTTTTGGGGAGCCTGATTTTTTATGCCTGGGGAGAACCGGTGTATGTGCTGCTGATGCTGTTCTCCACCATAGTGGATTATACCCATGGGCGTCTCCTGGAACGGGCCAGGGGGAAGGGCAGAGCCAGACTGATTCTGCTGTCCTCGGTATGTATCAACCTGGCAGTGCTGTGTTTTTTTAAATATGCGGATTTCCTTGTGCAGTCAGTCAATTCCCTGCTGGGCACGTCCCTGCCGCTTTTGAACCTGCCGCTGCCTATCGGAATTTCCTTTTATACATTCCAGACCATGTCATATACCATAGATGTATACAGGGGAGAGGCACGGGTGCAGAAAAATATCCTGGACTTTGGCGTATATGTGACCATGTTTCCCCAGCTGATCGCAGGGCCTATCGTGAAATACCGGGATGTGCAGGACAGGCTTTCCCATCGCGCCGTTTCCCTTGATTTTGTAAGCGCAGGCATGAAGCGGTTCTGCCTGGGGCTTGCAAAGAAAGTGCTGCTGGCCAATAACATCGGGGAATTATGGGTTACGGTCAGCGGCATGGGATTCGGGGAGAGAAGTACCCTGACGGCCTGGCTGGGAATTCTGGCTTTTGCATTTCAGATTTACTTCGATTTTTCGGGATATTCGGATATGGCCATCGGTCTGGGGGAAATGCTTGGGTTCCGCTTTCCCGAGAACTTTAATTATCCGTATATCTCCGCCTCGGTGACGGAGTTCTGGCGCAGATGGCATATTTCCCTGGGCAGCTGGTTCCGGGAATATGTGTACATTCCCCTGGGGGGAAACCGGAAGGGGATGATCAGGCAGATTCTGAATATTCTGATTGTCTGGCTGCTGACGGGAATCTGGCACGGAGCCGGATGGAACTTTCTGCTGTGGGGGCTGTGGTTTGCCATTGCGCTGATATTGGAGAAATTATTCCTGGGGAAGGTTTTATCCTGGCTGCCCCGCGGCGTGGGGATGGTTTACACCGCTTTTGTGGTCCTGGGAGGCTGGGTGCTTTTTGCGCTGAGCACTCCGGCAGAGATCTGGGACTACAGCAGGGCACTGGCAGGAGCGGGCAGCAGGCTGGTTGACCGGCAGGCGCTTTATCTGGGCAGGGAATATGCGGTTTTGCTGGTGATTGCCGCGTTTGCATCCACTCCCGCGGCAGGCAGGGCAGTGGAGGGACTGAGGAAATCCCGCACCGGTGTGAACCTGGCGCTGTGCCATTTCGGGGAAAAATTTATTCCGGCGGCGCTTTTGATTTTATCCATAGCAGGAATTGTGGATGCATCCTATAATCCGTTCCTGTATTTCCGTTTTTAAGAGCATGTGTCCCAATTAAGGTACAGAGAGGTCATTTTATATGGATGAAAAAAGAAGTACAATTTTTACAATTATTTTGATCGCATCTGTCATACTGGTTTTTTCCGCTGCGGATTTGATCTATGGGGACAGACTTTATTCGGAGCTGGAAAATAAAGTGCTGGCCAGCCGGCCGGAGTTTTCCTGGAATGCCCTGCTGGAGGGAGATTTTACCCGGGATTATGAGACTTATCTGACCGACCAGTTTGCCGGCAGGGAAAAATGGATTTCCATAAAGACTTATATGGACATATGCCTGGGGAAACAGGAAATCAACGGGGTGTATCTTGGGGCGGATGACTATTTGATAGAACAGCATCTGCCAAAACAGTTTTCTTCTGTCCAGGAAAATAAGAAACTGTCCCTGCTGGAGAAGCTGGTCAGCGAGTGGAATGCCTCCGTTATGCTGGTGCCCACGGCAGACAATGTCATTATGGACAAGCTGCCTCCTTTTGCGGTCTGCTATGACCAGGTCCGGTTTCTGGAGCAGGTGGAAAGCAGGATCGGCCCGGAGCATTATATTGATGTATACACGGCCCTGCGGCAGCATGCGGACGAGGAGATATATTACCGCACGGATCATCACTGGACCAGTCTGGGGGCTTATTACGGCTATCAGGCCTGGGCGGCGGCCCAGGACAGATACGGGGGACGCTACCATGTGGAAAATATGGAGACAGTGACGGAAGACTTTCTGGGAACACTTCAGTCAAAAGTGAATCTGAATGTGAGGAAAGATTCCATAAAATATTTTCCGGAAACCATGAACCCGGTGAGCGTGACTTATGATTATAATGTGGTAAAAGATACCTACTATGAGGAATCCTGGCTGGATACCAAAAATAAATATGGATTTTTTCTGGATGACAATCACGCCTTTGTGGAAATTGAGACAGGCTGCCCCAATGGGAAGACGCTGTTTGTGATCAAGGATTCCTTTGCAAACTGTCTGATTCCGCTGCTGACGTCTCATTATGAGCGCATTTATGTGCTGGATTTGCGCTACTTTAACGGAAGGCTGTTTCAGTTTATGAAAAAATACAGACCGGAAGAGGGCATGGACGTGCTTGTGCTCTATAATTGTATTCATTTTCTGGAAGATTTTGCCTATGTGGAATAGAAAACCGGACGCTGAAAGGAATGGGAAAATGAAAGCGATTGTATTTGATATGGATGGGGTCCTGTTTGACACAGAGATTGTATGTATGAAGGCCTGGATGGCCATAGCGGAAAAAAACGGCATGCCCGGAATGGAGGAAGTCTTTCCCAAATGCATCGGGCTGAATTCCAATGACAGCAGGCAGATTGTGCTGGAGGCTTATGGGGAAGATTTTGACTATCCCGGGTTCCGGCAGCAGTCTTCCGAGTGGTTTCAGGAATATATGGAAAAGAACGGACTGCCCATAAAGCCGGGGGCCCGTGAGATTCTGGAATGGCTGTGGGAGAATAAGTACATAGTGGGACTGGCTTCCTCCACCAGAAGCAGTTCCGTGTTCGGCCATTTGGAGCGGTCCCGTTTCAGGGATTATTTTTCCACAGTGGTAACAGGGGATATGGTGGAGCATTCCAAGCCCCGGCCCGATATTTATCTGCTGGCATGCGGACAGCTGGGGGTTTCTCCGGCAGAGGCATATGCCATAGAAGATTCGCCAAACGGGATCCGGTCTGCCCATGCGGCCGGAATGCGGCCCATTATGGTGCCGGACATGATCGCGCCGGATGATGAGATGAAAGGACTGAGTTTCAGGATTATGAAGGATCTGCGGGAGGTGTTGTGCTATCTGAAGGAGCAGCACCGGCAGACCGGGCAATTGTAAACAGACGGTACGGAACGGGGGGATTGACGTACCGGATTTGCGTCGGGAACGAATTCTGCAGGAAGTCACGGTGCGCATACAACTTATGGAAAACCGGAGGGGAATATAAGATTGAAAATTTAAAATTTTCAATCCCAAGTTTGTGTCTGCGCGGCATCCACAAACTTGACATGCGCAAAAGGCCGCGCAGAAATGGGGTTAAAAATGGCTGATCTTGGCATTCCGCGCAATACCATACAGGTATTGCAGAAACACCAGTTTGTATTTCAGAAAAAATACGGACAGAATTTTCTGATTGACCCGAAAGTACTGGACAGAATTATCCGGGCGGCTGATATCACGGAGGAAGACAGCGTTCTGGAAATAGGGCCCGGGATCGGCACCATGACCCAGTATCTGGCGGAACGGGCCGGAAGGGTGACGGCGGTGGAAATTGACAGAAATCTGATTCCTATTTTGGAAGAGACCCTGGCGGATTACCCAAATGTCACCGTGGTCAATCAGGATATTCTGAAAATGGATGTGAAAGCGTTTGCGGAGGGAGAGGGAAGGCCGGTAAAAGTGGTGGCAAATCTCCCTTATTACATAACCACTCCCATTATTATGGGATTGTTTGAAAACCATGTTCCCCTGGAAAGCATCACCGTGATGGTGCAGAAAGAAGTGGCATGCCGTATGCAGGCAGGGCCCGGCACCAAGGATTACGGCGCCCTGTCCCTGGCGGTACAGTACTATGCAAAGCCGGAGATTGTGGCAAATGTACCGCCCAACTGCTTTATGCCCAGGCCGGATGTGGGGAGCGCGGTGATCCGGATGACCAGATATGAAAAGCCGCCGGTGCAGGCGAAGGACGAGGGGAGAATGTTTGCGCTGATCCGGGCTTCTTTTAACCAGCGCAGAAAGACACTGGCCAACAGCCTGGGCAATGCCCCGGAACTGGGATTGTCCAAGGAGAAGATATTACAGGCGCTGGAGAAGATGCGGCTGCCGGCCGCGGTCAGGGGAGAGGCGCTTACGCTGGAGCAGTTTGCCTGCCTGAGCAATGAACTGTCAAAGTGACGCAAAAGAGGCACAACAGGCATTATCCACTGAGGGTATCTAACCGGAAATCATTACCGGGCTTCTGCTGGGCAGGAACACCGGACGAGGGAGGAAGAAAGATTGAAAATTTAAAATTTTCAATCCCAAGTTTGTGTCTGCGCGGCATCCACGAACTTGATATGCGCAAAAGGCTGCGCAGAAATGGGGGAAAACATGGAGATGGTATTTACACAGCCGGCAGCTTACTGGGAAGAGGGGTTTCCGCTGGGAAACGGCCGCCTGGGCGCGGTAATGTACGGGGGCGGCAGGAAGGAAATTCTGAAACTGAACGAGGACACGCTCTGGTCAGGCTATCCTTCGCAGGAGCAGAAGGGTATGTGCCCGGAAAGTGTGGCCCGGGCGGGAAAACTGGCAGGACAGGGGAAGCCGGGGGCGGCAACAAAACTGCTTGAAGACGCGTTATCGGAAGCGGAAGACGTACAGATGTATGTGCCTTTTGGAAACTTGTATTTGGAGTTTCAGGGAGACCGGGAGATATCCGGCTATAGAAGAAGCCTGAATCTGGAGACGGCTGTGGCAGAGGTGACGTATGAGAACGGCGGGAAAAAATACCGGCACACCTGCTTTTGCAGCGCCCCGGCCCAGGCTCTGGTGTACAGAATCCGGGCAGAGGAAAAATTTACGGTGAAAATCAGCGCGGGGGATGGATTTCTGAAGGAGACCGGCTATGGGGAGGACATGTTCCGGCTGTGGGGCGAGTGTCCGGGCAGAAATCATTTTACGGTGACGGAAGGAAACGAGCAGGAGACACAGCTCACTTTTTCCGGGAAAGCACAGGAACGGGGGATGCGTTATCTGGGGCTGGGCAGTGTACGGGTGGAGGATGGCCGTACCGAGGCTAGGGAAGACGGGATTTTCTGCCGGGATACCCATGAGCTGCTTTTATATTTCTGCATTCGTTCGGGCTTCAACGGGTTTGACCGGCATCCGTTTACGGAAGGGGCGGATCCTGAGGTCCTGGCCGGGAAGGACATGGAGGGCAGCCGCAGGGCGTTTGAAGAGCTGAGGGAGGAGCATATCCGTGACTATGCTTCCTACTTTGGAAGGATGAGCCTGGATCTGGGAAAAAGCGGCAGGGAAGAAATGGATTTGCGGGAGCGGCTTGCGCGGTTTGAGGCAGGGGAAGAGGATGTCTCTCTGTATGCCATGCTGTTTGACTTCGGCAGATATCTCCTGATTTCCTCTTCCCGGCCGGGGACGCAGCCGGCCAATCTTCAGGGAATCTGGAATCAGAAGAAAGTACCCCCCTGGTTTTGCGATTATACCGTAAATATCAATACGGAGATGAACTACTGGCTGACAGGGCCCTGCGGTCTGCATGAACTGGCGGAGCCTTTGGAGCGGATGAACCGGGAGCTGCTGGAAAACGGCAGAAAATGTGCCCGCCAGCTGCTGGGCAGGGAAGGATCGGCCTGTTTCCATAATGTGGATATCTGGAGAAAGGCATCTCCCGCTGCGGGCATGGCCGTCTGGGCTTACTGGCCTTTCGGCGGAGCCTGGATGTGCAGAAATCTGTTTGAGGAATACCTTTTTACCTGCGACAGGGAGTATCTGAAACGAATCTTTCCCATACTGGAAGAAAATGTACTTTTCTGTCTGGATATGCTGCAAGAAATGCCGGAAGGGTACGGGGTCTGCCCCGCCACTTCTCCGGAGAATACTTTCCGCGGGGAAGAGGGAAGCGCATCCGTGGCATGTTTTTCGGAAAACACCCTGGCGATTATCCGGAATCTTTTCCGGGATTATCTGGAAGCCTGCGAGGCGCTGGATGAGGGGACAGAGGGAAAGATCCGGGCACGCTGCCTGCTGGAGAAGATCATTCCCACGAAAATCGGCGCCGGGGGAAGGATTCTGGAATGGGACAGGGAATGGGAGGAATGTGATGTACATCACAGACACTTATCCCATCTGTATGAGCTGCATCCCGGCAGAGGAATAACGTCTCGGCAGAAAGAGCTGTGCGACGCGGCGGAGAAAAGTCTTCTGGCGCGGGGAGACGAGGGTACCGGCTGGAGCCTGGCCTGGAAGATTCTGATGTGGGCCCGTCTTGGAGACGGCAGACACACGGGAAAAATAATGCGGGATATGTTCCGGCTGGTGGAGCCGGCAGCGGAAATGTCCGTCCATGGGGGAGGGCTGTACCCCAATCTTTTCTGTGCCCATCCGCCTTTCCAGATCGATGGAAACCTGGGATATACGGCGGGCGTGGCGGAAGCGCTGCTGCAGAGTCATGCAGGGGAACTGGTTCTGCTTCCCGCGCTGCCCCCGGAGTGGAAACGGGGCAGTGTAACAGGGCTGCGGGCCAGGGGAGGTATCCGGGTATCCATGGAGTGGGATGAGGAATGGCTTACCTATACGCTGCTTGGCAGCACTGACTGCCGTGTGACGGTGCGTGTGGCAGGAAAAGAGGGAGAAGAGATATTCCTGACAAGGGAAGTGATGCGGCGGGACCGTGTGCGTATGCCCTGAGAATGCTTTGTCATCTTTTTTGCAACGATTCGGCCGGTGACTGAATCGTTGCTGTTTTTTCTTTTTTCTGCTTTTTATTTTTGACATATACATAGATACTATGTTAAACTAATCCTAATATTGTGTATGGGGATTTGATTACCAAAGTGGGGAGCGGAATACCTTGGATAAATATGAATATAAAGTAAGGGCGGATGAAATAAAAACACTGGTTGCGGAGAAAGATTATGTACAGGCCGCAGAGATTGCGGATACCATAGACTGGCGCAGAGTGAAAAGCGTTATGATGCTCTGTATGGTCAGCGATCTGTATAAGGTCAACCGGCGTTACGAAGATGCGAAAAATATGCTGTTGCTGGCCTATGAAAGGAGACCGGGAGGCCGGACCATCTGTTATTCCCTTTGTGAACTTTGTATCAAGACCGAGGAGTTTGTACAGGCATGGAATTATTATAAAGAATTTTCCCAGGCGGCGCCGAAGGATTCCGGCCGCTATATTTTGATGTACAAACTATATGAGGCACAGGAAGTTAGTCTGGAAGAGAGAATCAACGTCCTGGAGGAATTGAAGAAACGGGATTACAGGGAAAAATGGGCATATGAACTGGCATATCTTTATCATAGAAGAGGGCTGGCTACCCGCTGTGTGGAGGAGTGTGACGAACTGATTCTCTGGTTCGGAGAAGGAAAATATGTCATTAAGGCCATGGAGCTGAAAATGCTGCATCAGCCGCTGACGCCTTCCCAGCAGCAGATTTATGATCATCGGTTTGACGAAGCGGTGCCTGAGGAAAATTTTGTCCAGGCAGAGAGCATGGAGATGGAAGAGTACGGCCAGGAGGATGCCTACGGGGACCAGGCATATCAGCCGGAGGAAAATATGTGGCCGGAAGATGCAGAGTGGCCGGAGATGGAGGAGACGGCGTATCAGCCTCCGGAAGCGGAAGACGATGCGCCGGCCGGAGAGCAGCCTGATTTTGAAAATGAGATGGATATCCAGGTCAAGACCATGGATGTGGGCCGTTACAATACCATAAATCTGCAGGCGGAACTGGCCGCGGGGCTGCAGGAGGTGCTTGGGAGTGAGGAAACTTCCCGTGAGGCCCTGCCGGAAGCGGAAGAAGCCGGGGAGACAGAACCTGTGGAAGCGCAATACCAGTTTGCGGAAAATGCAGCAGAGGACGAGATAGAGGACACGGAAGTCTTTTTCGGAGAGACAGGGGAAATGGACGGCATTTTTCCGGATGAAGCATATGAAGAGGAAGGGCTGCCGGATACCGTGCAGATGAAGGAAGAAACTGCGGAAAACGCAGTGTCCCAGGTGGAAGTACAAATCCCGGAAGAGCCGGAAAAGACACAGGAAGCCGTGAAAACGCCTGCTGCGGGGCAGACACCGGAAGAGACGTCGGAGCCGGACCGGACGGCAGAGACGGTTATGGACCAGATGCGCACGGAAAACGCGGATGGAACACAGGCAGAGACGGCGCTCCGGCTGCCCAGGGAGATGGCGGAGGTTCTTTCCCAGGGAGCGGATGGACAAATCAGTTTCGTCCTTCCCGACAATGTAGCCGTGGAGAAACAGATTACCGGTCAGATGAAAATTGAGGATATTCTGACGGAATGGGAACGGGTAAAGAAAGAAAACGAAGAAAAGTGTAAGGAAAAGGTGCGTCAGCATGTGCTGAGGCAGACCGGCCCCATGTTTACCGAGTTTGAGGCTGCTGTCAGGGATGGACTGCTGGAGAAGCTGGAACAGGGGACGGCGGCAGGGAAAGCAGACCCTGCATTGGGGGCGTCGGAACAGGGAGAGGAAACAGGCGTAACGGAATACAGTGATAACGCCCCAACTCCCGGGAACAGGGAACGTCCTGGAAACCAGGAATATGATGAGGCCATGGAAGCGCTGGAGGAGCTGGAATATCTGGAAGCGCCGGATTACATAGAAGAGAACGGGGCCCCCGGGGAACCACAATACCCGGATACGGCGGAAGAGGGGAGAACGGAAGAACCGGAATCCGATGAGCCCGCCGGGATGTGGGGAGAAGAAGAGTATCCGGAAGAGCCCGGGAGCATGGAGTATGGGGAATACCCGGAGGAAGCGGAATATTCGGAAGAGTTCTTTGAGGTGTGGGAGGAAGAGGAATACCCGGAAGAGTCCGGAATCGTGGAAGAAGGGGAATACCCGGAAGAGCCCGGAATCGTGGAAGAAGGGGAATATCCGGAAGAGCCCGGAATCGTGGAAGAAGGGGAATACCTGGAAGAGCCCGGAATCGTGGAAGCAGCGGAATATTTGGAAGAGCCCGGAATCGTGGAAGAAGAGGAATACCCGGAAGAGCCCGGAATCGTGGAAGAAGGGGAATACCCGGAAGAAGCCGGGAGCATAGAGGAAGCGGAAATTCCGGAGGAGGCCGGTGGTATGGAGACAACCGGGGAAGAATCGGGGAGAGCCGCGGAGGAAGCTGTGGAGAAAGGGCAGAAGGTTCGTGTGCCTGCGCCGGATAGCGCGGAGGCAAAAGAAAAATCTTCCCGGGAGACAAAGCCGCAGTCCGTGGAAACCGACAAAGCAAAGGTCCGGGCAATGACAAAGGAAGAAAAAGAACTTTTTGCGCCCTTTATCCAGAGCCGGCACTCCAGGGAACAGTTGGTGAAAGCCATAGACGGCATCAGCATGGCCGCTTATACCGGTAATGTGGTCATTACGGGCGAGGAGGGGATGGATACTTTGACCCTGGCCAAGAATATGATCCGTGACGTCAGTATGACGGACAGTAATTTCTCGGGCAAAGTGGCAAAGATAACAGGACAGGGGCTGAACCAGAAAAATGTGAGGGAGACTCTGGAGCAGCTACACAACGGGGCACTGATTATACAGAAGGCGGCCGGCATGGACGCAAAGACGGCGGCAATGCTTCACAATGCGCTGCAGCAGGAAAAATTCGGAATTATTGTAATATTGGAGGATACAAAGAAAGCGATACAGAAACTGTTTCTGGGAACGCCGGAGTTGTATGGGGATTTCACGGCGCGCATGGATCTGGAAGCGCTCAGCAATGATGTCCTGGTATCGTTCGGAAGACGATATGCCAGGGAAAAAGAATATTCCATTGACGACCTGGGAGTGCTGGCCCTGCACACCAGGATTGAGGAATGCCAGACCATTGACCATGTGGTAACCGTGATCGAAGTGAAACAGATTGTGGATGATGCAATCCGTCATGCCAGCAGGAAGACACTGGGACATTTTTTTGACATTCTGCTGGCGAGACGATATGATGACGAAGACATGATCATTTTGACGGAAAAAGATTTTGTAGCATGAAAGGTGGTATCAACATGGCAGGAAAGTCGGAAAAAACGGTGAAGGCGGTAAAGGCGGCTACCACGGAACAAGAGGGGAAGGTATTTATTTCGGAAGCTGACCAGTATCTCTTTTCCCAGGCAACTCATTATGACATTTACAAGAAGCTTGGGGCGCATGTGTCTGAGGAGGAAGGAGAGGAAGGAATTTACTTCGGCGTCTGGGCGCCCAATGCGGAATCTGTCTATGTCATCGGCAGCTTCAACGGGTGGAATGAAGAGTCGCATCCCATGGAGAAGCTGGGGCCGGTAGGACTGTGGGGACTGTTTGCCCCCGGTGTGAAGACAGGGGAGATGTACAAATTTCTGATTCATGCAAAGGATGGCAGAAAGCTTTACAAGGCAGATCCGTTTGCCAATTATGCGGAGTACAGACCGGGGACGGCTTCCATCATCACGGATATAAACGGGTTTGCCTGGAAAGACAAAAAGTGGATGGAAACCCGGGATAAGAAAGATGTGAACAAACTTCCCATGGCGATTTACGAATGTCATGTGGGTTCTTTCATGAAGCATCCTGACGGAAAAGAAGGATTCTACAATTACCGGGAATTTGCAGACAGGCTAGCCGAATACCTGACGGAAATGAAATATACCCATATTGAGCTCATGGGGATTTTGGAGCATCCCTATGATGGCTCCTGGGGATACCAGGTGACAGGATACTATGCGCCTACTTCCAGGTACGGAACACCCAAGGATTTCATGTATCTTGTGGATAAAATGCACAGTATGGGTGTTGGGGTCATTCTCGACTGGGTACCGGCACATTTTGCCACAGATGCCCATGGACTGGCAGAATTTGACGGACAGTGTATTTTTGAGCATCCGGATCCCCGTCTGGGTTCCCATCCCGACTGGGGCACCAAGATATTTAACTACGGCAAACCGGAAGTAAAAAATTTCCTCATTGCCAATGTACTTTTCTGGCTGCGGGAATTCCATGTGGATGGCATTCGTGTGGATGCGGTTGCTTCCATGCTGTACCTGGACTATGGAAAGAAGGATGGACAGTGGGTGCCCAACAAATTCGGCGGAAACCAGAATCTGGAGGCCATTGAATTTTTCAAACACATGAATTCCGTTGTCAGGGGAACCTATCCCGGCTTTATCACGGTGGCAGAGGAGTCTACCGCCTGGCCGGACGTGACAGGCGAGATTGGCGGGGACAGCCTTGGCTTTACCTTTAAGTGGAATATGGGCTGGATGCACGATTTCTGCGAATATATGAAGCTGGATCCGCTGTACAGAAAAGGGAACCATCATGCCATGACATTTGCCATGAGCTATAATGAGGCCGAAAAATATATTCTGCCTTTGTCCCATGACGAGGTGGTGCACTTAAAATGTTCCATGGTAAATAAGATGCCCGGGTATACAAAGGATAAATATGCCAATCTCCGGACCGGCTACACCTTTATGTTTGGGCACAGCGGAAAGAAACTTCTCTTTATGGGACAGGATTTCGGACAGGAGAGGGAATGGAGCGAGGAAAGGGAGCTGGACTGGTTCCTGCTGGGTGAGGCCAACAACTGGGGACTGCAGGCTTATGTGAAAGAGTTGCTGATGCTTTACCGTAAATACCCCGCACTTTACGAGATTGACGACAGCTGGGACGGCTTTGAGTGGATGAATGCCAACGATGGGGAAAACAGTGTATTTTCTTTTGTCAGAAAATGCGCAAAGGGTACCAATAACCTGCTTTTTGTGCTGAATATGACACCCATCAGGCGGGAAGGGTACAGGGTGCCGGTACCCACTGTGTCCAAGAAAAAGAAGTATAAGCTTCTGCTGAACAGTGATGAGGAGAGGTTCGGCGGATGGGGAAATGAGATTGAGAAAGAGATTCTGGCAGAGGCGGTTCCCTGTGAGGGAAAAGAGTTCTCCATTTCCCTTGACCTTCCGCCTTACGGAGCTGCTGTGTTTGTGTTCTAAAATGTTCCGCGGGGTAAAGGTTTTTTCCATATCTACCGAAATAAAAGGTGTGAGCGCAATAGGTGCGCTTGCACCTTTTTCCATATCAAAAAGTGTGCACAGACAGAATTCATACGGAACACCGTGCATCCCAATGCTTCACCATAAGCAGAAAGTAAGGCAATAAAGAGAATTTGGGAAAGAAGTGCGGTTTTGACTTGGCGGTGCGGGAATGGTACAGGGACTTTAAAAGTAATTATAGCAGGAGATACAAAATTGAAAATCACATTTACGGAACAGGCAGTCAAGGAAGCGGAAAGACGGCATACGGAGAGAAACAAGGCAAATCACGGAAGGGGAGCGGCAGCAGCGCAGGCACCATTTGCGGCGCTCTTTGGTCAGGGAGGCTGCCCCGACATACCGGGGATGGGCGGTGAGAAAGGAAAAAGTCTGATTGAGCTTCAGCAGGAAGCGGCTGAGGTGGATGTTGGCGTATTGCGGGATTATATGACAGTAATGTCACATACTCTGTCGGATGAGGATTATGCGAAGCTGCGCGAGGAGGGGTTTGATTTCGGCAGCATGGACCCCGAGGAAGCAGTCACCATTGTGGATAAAATCAAGGCGGAACTGGTTCGGGCAGGCCAGAATATTGCGGGATACACGGACGATATGGATGTGGATACCCTGGCAGCGGCGCTGGGCAGCCAGACGCTGGCCAGGACAGTGCTGGACAGTTTCCGGCAGGCTGACGTACCGCTGACCAAGGACAATCTGGCGGCCCTTTCCCAGGCGTGGAACCTGAGCTCGGAACTCCAGCCCCTGGGAGACGGAGCCCGCAGCTATATGGTGGACAACGAGCTGGAGACGGAAATCTGGAATCTTTACCTGGCCCAGAGCAGCGGTGCAGGCAGGGGCAGCAACGCTCCCAGATTTTATGCGGAGGATGTGCACGGATACTATACCCAGAGTGCCGGAAGGGAGCAGAACGGGGAACTTCAGGCCCAGCTGGACAAGGTCATTTCGCTTTCCGGCAGGGAGGTAAATGAGGAAAGCCGCCAAAATGCCGCATGGCTTCTGGACAGGGGACTGCCGGTGACACCGGAGAACCTGAACAGGCTGGAAGAGATGCAGGGCATTGAATTTCCGGTCACAGAGAAGCGTTTCGGCGAAGCCGTGGCGGCTGCGGTGGCAGAGGGAAAAAGTCCGCTGCACGCATCACTGGCGGGAAAAGAAGAAAACTTATATGAGAAAGCGGCGGCCATTTCGGATTATTATCACAGCAGTGAGCTGTGGGAAGCCAGCGTGGGGGATATTACGGCCAGAAGGCAGCTGGAGGAAGTCAGACTGCGCATGACGGCAGAAGTGAATGTGAAACTGCTGAAAAGCGGATTTTCCATTGACACCGCGCCCATGGAGGAACTGATAGAGGCTTTGAAACAGGCAGAGTACCAGCTGGCAGGCCAGTATTTCCCCAAGGATTCCATGGCGGTGGAGAAATATCAGAATTATCGCAGGGTCAGCAATGTGGCTGACCAGCTGCCGGGCTTGCCTGCAGACGTGCTGGGCATGTTTGCAAAAGGGCAGGGCAGCGCTTCCCTGGAGACAATTTATAACGAAGGCCGGGTTCTGCAGGAGAATTATGAGAAGGCTCAGGCAAGTTATGAGAAGCTGATGACGGCACCCAGAACTGACCTGGGCGACAGTATGGAGAAGGCATTTGCCAGCGTGGACCATATTCTGAAAGATCTGGGCCTGGAGCTGACAGAAGAAAACCGCAGGGCGGTCAGAATCCTGGGTTACAACCAGATGGAGATGACCATATCCAATGTGGAGGCAGTCAGGGATGCGGACAGACAGGTACAGGGCGTACTGGAGAAGCTGACTCCCGCGGCAACCCTGAAGATGATTCGTGACGGCTTCAATCCCCTGGAAAAGAGTTTCGGGGAACTGGAAAAATATTTTAAGACACTGCCGCCCGAATATAAAAAAGAAGCAGAAAGCTACAGCAGGTTTTTGTACGGCCTGGAACGGAATAATGAGATTACACCCGAGGAAAGGGAAAGCTATATCGGAATTTACAGACTGGTGCGGCAGATTGAAAAGGCAGAGGGCGCAGCAGTGGGGGCACTGGTGAATGCCCAGGCAGAACTGCATTTCTCCAATCTTCTGTCTGCCCTGCAGAACAACCGCAGAAAGGGTCTGGACATCCGTGTCCCGGACGAACTGGGGGATATTCCGAAACCGGTCCGCATCGGGGAGAGTATTTCGGAACAGATATCCAGAGCTTTCGTGAAGACGGTGGCAGATATCCGGGCAGCAAACGCTTCCGCGGCAGCCAGGGAAGAGAATGCAGGGACAGAGACGGAAGCCAGGGATGAGACGAATGCCGTCAGCCAGGGGACCGAAACGGAAATGCCCAGGGAAGAAGTGATGGCAGAGCCGGTGAAGGAAGCCATTGTCAAAGCGGCAAACGATGTACTGACAGAAGTGTCACCTGATGAAAAAACGAACAAAGAATATAATAAGACACAGCTGGAAGAACAGCGCCAGGCAGTCAGCGCGGCAGATAAGGAAAGTGTTGCCCTGCTGCAGAGAGGGGATCTTCCTGCCAGTGCGGATAATCTGATGGCGGCCCAGGCCCTGACCTACGGGGTGGATAATCTGTTTGAAATGTGTGACAGGCAGAAGACGGGAACGGGCAAAAACCTGAAAGGGCAGACAGACATTCTGTCTCTTCTGGCACGGAAGTCCCGGCCGGAAAAGGAAGAGACGGAAGGTGTTTCCAAGGAAGAGACCGGCAGTTCTGCGCTGTGGCGCAAACTGGACGACATGGATACTTTCGTGAAGGATTACGGGAATATCACGGAAACGGCACTGGAGTCTGTGGAAGAAGCCACTTTTGAGGAAGCAGACAGCAGCATGGATGTGCGGCAGATGCAGCTGAGCCATAAGCAGCTGACGGTGGCGGCAGCCCTGGCCAAGAGGGAGGAATATTATCTGCCCATGTATGTGGGAGATACGCTTACAAGGGTTCACCTGACGCTGGATAAGAGCAGCCAGGAAAAAGGCACCGTCACCATAGGCGTGACCCTTTCCGAAGAGGAACATATGCAGGCAAGGCTTTACCTGGAGAGAGGCACTGTCCACGGGATGCTCTTTGGAGAAGGAAAAGTCGATATAATGAAAGTGCGGCAAATAGCCGATAACTTTAAAAGAGAAGCGGCAGGCAGCTGGAATGTAGGCAGTATCACAACAATTGCCTCGGAGAGACGGATGCCGGAACTGGTCAGGTCAGGGGAGCATACCCCCACGGACAGCGCAGAGCTGTACCGGGTGGCCAAGGTATTCCTGGAGTCAGTAGTCCGGGAGGGTGCCGCCGAATAAAAATTGTCAGAAGTCTCACCCGGGAAGAACGGGGACCGCTGCCGGACGTGGCAGGGGTATTTTGGACATATGGGCAAAAAGAAAGCCCAAAAAGAAGCATCCCAACGGGAATAGGAGAAAAGTTTATGAGAATCAATTACAATGTATCCGCAATGCTTACAAACAACAAATTGGCCAACAACAATGATTTGCTTTCAAAATCCATTGAGAGGCTTTCATCCGGACTGAAAATTAACTCTGCCAAGGACAATCCGGCCGGGCTTGCCATGGCAAAGAGGATGAATTCGCAGCTGGAAAGTCTTGCAGTGGCAAACCAGAGTGCCGGTGATGGCGTTTCCATCATCGAGACGGCCGACGGTGCCATGTCTGAGATCAGTGAAATGCTGCAGCGTCTGAACGAGCTTGCCATCAAGGCTGCAAACGGTCCCCAGTCTGACAGTGACAGAAGTGTCATTCAGGATGAGGTGACCCAGCTGACGGAAGAAATTGACCGTGTGTCGAAGACCGTGGAATTTAATGGACAGCCGTTGCTGAACGGTGATTTTTCCCTGAAGGGATATGTAAATGATAATCTTGACGTGAAAGTAAGTTCTTATTCCAAAGGCGTCACTGCCAAGATTTATAATATAAAAGAACTGATCATAGAAGAAAATCCTATCCCTGCAGATAAAAGCGAGAGATATATGATAACGGGAGTGGATCTGACGGATGGAGGTTTCCCCCAGGGGGCCACGGCAACCATAAAGGACGATCTGGTGACAATTCAGGGGATAAACGGCTTTGAGCTGAAACTTGATTTGACTGCCACCATTGAAAAGCAGGGAGTTCCGGTTACGCTCAGCAATGTGGAAATAGACGTCACCGGAATCGGCGCCATGATTCTGCAGATCGGTGCAAATGAAGGACAGATTATGGAAATTGACATTCCCGAAATTTCCCTCCGGGAGATGGGGATAGAAGATCTGGATGTGAGCACGGAGCGCAGCGCCACAGAGGCCATCGACCGGATTGAGGGCGCGGTTCAGTTTATTTCCAGCGTCAGGGGACGTCTGGGCGCATACCAGAACAGACTGGAGTCCACGATAAACAGTCTTGATATTACTTCCGAAAATATGACGGCGGCTTATTCCAGAATTATGGATGTGGATATGGCAGAAGAGATGACTAACTACACCACATATCAGGTGATGACCCAGGCGGCAACATCCATGCTGGCCCAGGCAAATGAGAGACCTTCCCAGGTTCTGCAGCTGCTGCAGTAAAAAGGGCAGAGACGCCGTGAATGAGCGCCGGGTTTTCTGATTGCTTTCCGGCTGCTGTGCGTTACAGTTTATGGTTGAAGCGCCATGCCGGACCCATGGTCTGGCGTGAAAGAGAGAAATATTCACAAATATGTGCGTGAAGCGCACAAGAGGGTGTAAGATTGAAAATTGAAAATTTTCAATCCCAAGTTTGAGTCTGCGCAGCATCCACAAACTTGACATGCGCAAAAGGCCGCGCAGAAATGGGGTTAAATATGAAAAAAGAGGACAAACAGCAATTTACATTTCGGATTACACAGGCTAATTCCACGGAGATGGTGGTGATCCTGTACGAGATGCTGCTCTGCTATCTGGATGATGCGTCAGAGGCACTTCGCATGGAGGAGCAGGAACCGTTTCATGACGCCGTCAGGAAATCCAGGGCTTGTCTCAATGAACTGGTAAATTCCCTGAACCTGAATTATGAACCGGCTCCGGCCCTTCATAAACTATATATGTTCTGTTTCAGGCGGCTGGCTGCCGGCGAACGGCGCCGGGAGCCAGGCATTCTCAATGAAGTAAAACATGTGATAGAACCCCTGCATGACGCCTATAGGCAGATTGCGGGACAAAACAGTGCAGGGCCGGTGATGGGCAACTCCCAGGCTGTTTATGCCGGTCTCACATATGGCAGAAACACATTAACCGAGAACATGACTGACCAGGGCGCGAACAGGGGAATACTTGCGTAGATTGTCATCCTCCGGGGGATTTTCTTCCGCGGCCAGATCGGAGAGATGCTTGTATCTTTTTTGGAGAGAATTAATTTCATAAATGTAACTGTCGATCAGATCGACTTCCAAAGCATTGTCAAAACCCGCGTAGGCATCATTGAGAGCCTGCCGGGTTTTTTCTATGGAATCTTTTAAAGTCAGGGGAGAATAATCTTCTTCTGTCATGCTATCTGTGCCTGGCTTATGGCTGAAATACATTTTCATGGGCTGCGCCTCCTTTCCGAAATATGGATCACAAGAAATTTATCTGTCCGCAGGGGGTAGTGTTGTAAACTGGCAGACATGGATGCCGAAAAATGTAGCTTAAGGGAAATTTGCTTGTCTGCAGGGAGTACTTCTCAGGCTGACGGGCAGTTGCTGTGTACGGTGTAATTGTGCGAAAGCAGGTATGCCTTTGAAAAGACATATGTTTTGTGCTGTCTGACAACTATGTGAAGTTGTTTTTATCTGCCATGCGGGGCAGTTACGTTAAAAGTATAGACGTGGAATAAGAAAAATATTCCATCTTTGGAAAATTTAGAAAATATCCTTTTTTTTCATATTTTTGAAAAGAGGACATATGTATGTGATAGGACATAGGCAATATATTCCGTCATATGGGAGAATTCGTCCCATGTGGCAAAAGGCCCGGGGAAGTGCAGGCCGTGTCCGGGGAAGAGGGCTGTCGGTGAATTTTACAATGGTGTATACTGTGAAAAATAAATTTTTCACAGGCAAATTTGTGCTTACGCCCAAATTTGCGTAATGAGCAAGAATGGAGGATTATTATGATGTGCCGGTGAGCCCGAAAAGAAACGAAGAGAATGGGAGGCGTATACATGGAGCGGATTTTAAATATTTTTATGAGATGTATTCTGGGAACTATCGCAATGTATTTTCTGAATTCTGTTCTGGAAAAAGCAGGAATTTCCCTGGGGGTAGGAATTAACGGTTTTACGGTTTTGACATCCGGAATCCTTGGATTACCTGGGCTTCTGGCACTTTATGGGATTGGGCTTTATAAATTTTTGTAGATTTCCGCCAAAATATATTTTTTTGGCATTTACCTCTTGCAATCAGAACAGACTTTGGCTATAATGCTTTTACAATATAACAAATCAGGAAGTTCAAATGATTCATGTAGTTCAGAAGGCATATTTCGCCTTAGAAATCAAGTAAGATAAAAGGAAAAGGAGATGGTTTGTTGGCGGCTTTGTGTGTATTTTTAACAGCGGCCTGCGGTTATGATTACAAAGACAAGCGTATCCCCAATAATCTGGTTCTGGCCATGGCATTTCTGGGAATAGGATGGCGTCTGCTGGATGGGGAATTATCGGGAATGATATTTTATCTGGCGCAGACGGCAGCCGTTATGGTATTATTCTATCCGCTTTTCAAAATCGGCAGCGTGGGTGCCGGGGATGTGAAACTTCTGGGAGTGACGGCGGGGTATCTGCCATTCGGAAAAGTTCTTGTTTTCTTGTTCTGTTCTTTGCTGGCTGCAGCAGTAATTTCAGTTTTTAAAATGTGGAGGGGACATATTTTCAGGGAGAGGATACGGTATCTGTGCCGGTATCTGCAGGAGGGAATGACAGCAGGTAAATGGAAGCTGTATCTGGAAGCGGAAACGGACAAGCGCCGTGTGGGAATCTGTCTGTCAGGTCCGGTGCTGATCAGTGTGCTTATGTATTTGGGAGGTGTCTATTGAAAGAAAAGATTTGCAGGGTTATGGCACTGTGTGATGTGGAGGAAGAGTTTGCGCAGCTGATGACGGATTTTCTAAATAAACGCAAAAGCCTGCCGTGGGAGCTGCATACCTATACAAATGTGGAGGACATGCTTGGCGTGGAGCAGCGGGAGATAGAAATGCTGGTAGTGGCTGAGTCTGCGTTCTGCCAGAATTTGCAGAACTTAAGCCCCAAACGGCTGGTAGTACTCAACGAAAGCGGGGTCATGAAATGGGATGATGTCTTCTATGTGGATAAATATCAGGAAGCGGAAGAAATACTGAAGCAGCTCCTTGGTATTTACATGGAAGTGGCAGACCAACCGCTGTCTTTGCCGGGAATAAACCGTAAAACTGTATTTATCGGGAATTATTCCCCGGTCAGGAGGTGTATGCAGACTTCCTTTGCGCTGACCATGAGCCTGATGCTTGCGGAAGAGCATCCCACACTGTATCTGAACTTTGAACACTATGCAGGGCGCACGGAACTGCTGCCGGATATGCAGACCCTGGATATGGCAGACCTGCTTTACTTTCTCAATGCACAAAAGGATAAGTTTCGCCTGCGCCTTCAGACGATGCTGAAACACAAAGGGAGGCTTGACTATATCCCGCCCATGAAATCGGGCCAGAATCTGCTGACCGTCACGGCTGCAGAGTGGCTGGGACTGTTGCAGAAGATAGAGGAACTGGATGAATATGCGTATGTGGTCCTGGATTTAAGCGAGAGTATGCAGGGACTGTTTGAAATTCTCAGACTGTGTACGAAAGTATATACGCTGACACTGGAAGACAGAATTGCCCAGGGCAAGCTTCTCCAGTATGAACAGATTCTGGCAATGTATGAATTCGGGGATGTCCTTGGCAAGACAAAGAGATTGTGCATTCCCCATATCTGCAGACTGCCGGAAGAACTGGAACAGCTGACCAAAGGCGATATGGCAGATCTGGTCAGGAGACTGATCCGGGAGATGAAAGAAGTGCCGGAATGAAGAGGGGCCTGAACGGAATTAGGTCAGATGCGGACTGGAAGTCAGCCGGGTTCTCTCCGGACGCCGGGGAAGCAATGGGAGATGGCATGAAGGAGGCAATGTATGGACTATGGAAATTTAAAAAAGGAACTGCGGAATAAGGTGCAGGAGCGTCTGGATTTTGTAAAAGACTTCACGGATGAGGATGTGGAGGATACCATAGACGAGATCATACTGGAGCAGGAAAGCCTGCTGGTGTGTCCTGCAGAGATGAGGCGACAGTTGAAAAAAGAACTGTTCGATTCCCTGAGACGGCTGGATATTCTGCAAATTTTTGTGGAAGACAGTTCGGTTACGGAAATTATGATAAACGGAAAGGATCATATATTTGTGGAACAGGAGGGAAAGCTCAGGGAGCTGGATATCGGCTTTGAATCCACGGAAAAGCTGCAGGACGTGATACAGCAGATTGTTGCAGGATGCAACCGGGTGGTGAATGAAGCATCGCCCATTGTGGACGCAAGGCTGCCCAACGGTTCCAGAGTGAATATCGTCATGAATCCTATCGCCCTGAACGGTCCTATCGTCACAATAAGACGTTTTCCTGATAAGCCTGTCACGATGGAGCGTCTGCTCCGCATGAATTCTATTTCGGCTGAGGCCTCGGACTTTTTAAAAAAGCTTGTAAAGGCCAAGTACAATATTTTTATAAGCGGCGGAACCGGAAGCGGGAAAACCACTTTTCTGAATGTGTTGTCACACTATATTCCTTCGGAAGAAAGAGTCATTACAATTGAAGACAGTGCAGAACTGCAGCTGCAGGGGCTGCCGAATCTGGTGCGGCTGGAAACACGCAACAGCAATGTGGAGGGGTGCCGGGAAATTACGATACGGGAACTGATCAGGTCGTCCCTGCGAATGAGACCCGACAGAATCATTGTGGGCGAAGTGCGGGGAGCGGAAGCATTGGATATGCTGCAGGCCATGAATACCGGACACGACGGAAGCATGTCCACAGGACATGCAAACAGCGGCAGGGATATGCTGGCACGCCTGGAAAATATGGTATTGATGGGGATGGACCTTCCGCTGGCGGCAATCAGACAGCAGATTGCATCAGGTGTGGATCTTATTGTGCACCTGGGAAGGCTGCGGGACAAATCCAGAAGGGTATTGGAAATAACAGAACTGGCAGGGTATGAAAACAATGAGATTGTGATGAACCCCTTGTTTCTCTTTGAGGAAGAGGGAGAGGATGGGAAAGGGAATGTATTGGGAAAATTGTGCAGGAAAGGAGCGCTGAGACATGGAAACAAACTTAAGGCGGCAGGACTATCGTAAGGTCAGCTGGAAAAGAGGGGAGAGGATACTGGCTGTCTGCCTCTGTGCGGGTATCACTTGTCTCCTGGCATATTTTTTCTATCGCAGTTATCTGGCAGTTATCCCCCTTTCCGCGATAGGAGTTATGGCTTTTTTGGGGATTGGCAGACAAAAGGCTGAAAGGGACAGGGAAGAACTGGCATCTCAGTTCAGGGAGTGCATTCTGGCGGTAGCAACATCCCTTCAGGCAGGTTATTCTGTGGAGAACGCTTTTTTGGAGTGCAGGCAGGATATGGAGATGATGTTCGGGGAGAATGCGCTGATTGGCAGGGAGCTGAATTTTATCAGAAGGGGGCTGAATATCAATATATCCCTGGAAGAACTTCTGATGGATATTGCTGCCAGGAGCGGATGTGAGGATATCGGCCAGTTTGCACAGATATTTGCGCTTGCCAAAAGAAATGGCGGGAATATGGCTGAAATTATCAGGAGCTCGGCAGGCCAGATTGGCAGACAGATCGAACTGCGGCAGGAAATACAAATGCTGCTGGGAGGAAAGAAGATGGAACTGATGGTGATGAAAGGGATGCCTTTTGGAATATTGCTGTATATTGACATGGGAAACAGGGGGTATTTTAATCCTCTGTACCATAATCTGGCAGGGGCTGTCATTATGACCTGCTGTCTGGGCGTATATTTGGGGGCCTTCTGTCTGGGGGAGCATATTATGAAAGGGATTACCGCGGAAATGATATAGGGGGGGAAGGGATGTACTGGATTACAATGATAATTTCTTTCTGTTTTTTGGGACTGCTGTACTTTGCGCGGAAAGAAGAGACGGGGCAGGGGACGGCCTCTGTGCTGAAGCCTTTTTATAAAATAGCCATGTATCTTTATAAAAAGACATGCCGTCATTTTCCGAAACTGTTTTCTTCTCCTCAGGTGGAAAAAGATCTGGTACAGCTTCATCCCGGAGAATCCAGGGAATGTCTGAAGACACAGTATTATGTCAGAAAGACTGCCCTGTGTATGGCAGTAATATTGGCCGGCACATTATTTGGTGCAGCATGCAGATTCAGTGCACAGGAAAAAATCATTCTGGGAGAGGATGGCGCCATACACAGGCTCAACTATCAGGAAGGGGAACGTGAAATCAATGTTGCGGCCGATTATGGACAGCAGCAGATGGATTTCAGGGTGAAGATAGAACCCAGACTGCTGCCGGAGGCAGAAATAGAGGCCCTGACAGAGGAACTGAGAGCCCGGCTGCCGGAATATATATTGGGCAGAAACGAAAGCCTGGGCTGTGTCACGGAAGATCTGGTCCTGAGGGAGCATTATGGGGAATTTCCGGTTTTTGTAAAATGGGAAAGTTCCAGTCCGGGAAGCTTAAGTGACACAGGACAAGTATTCACAATAGAAGATGAGGAAGATGTGATTATAAAGGCGTATCTGTCTTACGGGGGGTATGAACAGACAGAGGAGCTGCATGTGCGGCTGATGCCGCAGCAGCTTACGGAAGAGGAAGAGCGATATCGGCAGATGGAAGAGCTGCTGATACGGTCCCAGAGTGACAGTGTGAGGGAAGCGGAATGGAGACTGCCGGCCAGCTGGCAGGGGGAGGAAATTCAGTGGAGGCAGATTGTGGAGGACAATAGTCTGCTGATGTGGGCGGGAACATTGGTAGTGTCAGTTCTGGTGTTTATATTTTTGGACAAGGACCTGCATGAACAATTGGAAAAGAGAAAGAAAAGTCTTCGCCGGGAGTATCCGGAGATCGTCCATAAGCTGGTGCTGTTTGTGGGAGCGGGTATGACCATCAGGGGAGCTTTTCAGAAGATTGCCGGAGATTATGAGGTAAAACGCAGGAACGGTGGGAGATTTTCACCGGCATATGAAGAGATGCTTTATACCTGCAGGGAATTGTATTCGGGGATTTCGGAAGGATTGTCCTATGAACACTTCGGAAAGAGAACCGGACTGCAGGAGTATGTGAAACTCAGCGCGCTGCTGGCACAGAACCTGAAAAGGGGAAACAGCACCCTGATGGAACGCTTGCGGGAGGAGGCGGAAAAATCAGCGGAAGAACGGCTGCAGCAGAGTAAAAAGATGGGAGAGGAAGCAGGGACAAAGCTGCTGGTACCAATGGTGCTGATGCTGGTGGTGGTCATGGCAATTATTATGCTTCCGGCCTTTTCGAATATGTAAAGATTTCATATATATTTTGGTGACAGTCCCGCTTTGGGACACAAATAATTTGCTGACCGCTTACAAAAGCGGGGAAAGAGAGGAAGGTATGAAGAACCTGAAGGGAATCAGACAGTTTTTGACAGAGGAAGAAGGAATGGGAACCGTGGAAATCATTTTGATTATTGTGGTGCTTGTGGGGCTGGTGATCATATTTAAAAGCCAGATTACCCAGGTGGTGAACAATATATTCAAGAAGATCACATCACAGGCAAACACGGTATAGCTGCAACAGTATGTATTGCACAGTCCGGGGGAAGCCCCGGACTGGAAGGGGAGGGGTGTCATGTTAAACGTCAGGGGAGGAGAAGATAACGGCAGTGGGAAACAGAAGCCCAATGCATACCTGACAGTCTGTCTGGCGCTGTGCCTGGCGGTGATTCTGTCTCTTTGCATGACTCTGATAGATGGGGCCCGCAGGAACGGGGCGCGTATGGAGACGGAATGTGTCATGGATATCGGGCTTCAGAGTATTATGGCAGAGTATCACCGGGAACTGATGAAACAGTACAATTTGTTTGCCATTGATTCTTCTTACGGGACAGGCTCATGCAGCAAAGTCAATACAGAGTCTCATTTGAGAAAGTATCTTGCCAGGAACTTCAGCTATGATGATATTTTGTTTTCAAAATTCATATATGGTGATTTTTTCGGACTGGAAGTAAAAGAGGCCCAGTTGAAAAAAGTATCCATATTGACGGACTATGATGGCGGGGTGTTCCGGAATTGTGCAGTGGAGGCAGTAAAATCAGACATAGGTATTGGGCTGCTGCAGGACATTCAGGAATGGATGCAGGTGGTGGAAGTCAATGGACTGGAAGAGGGTAAGGAAGAAGCCCAAAAACAGGATCTGGATGCACAGATTGGGGAATGGATGGCAGAGTATAACGGTACGGAGGTTGAGATCGAAGAGGGAGAGTGGGAAACCGTGGAGCTCTATAATCCGACAGAAGCCCTGGAGGGGAAAAAGAACCTGGGTATTTTGAAGCTTGTAACAGAAGGTGAGGAAACTCTGTCGCAGAATGCACTTGATACGGATAATCTGGTGATGGCAAGAATGGAGCGGGGACAGATAAACCGCGGCAATTTGGAGCAGAAAGCGCAGTCGGAAACGGGAGGGCTGTTGGAGAAGTTCTTGTTTCAGGAATATTTACTACAGTGCATGGGGAGGTATGGCGCGGAATGTGAGGAGGACGCCCTTCGCTATCAGATAGAGTATCTGATTGTGGGAAATGGAAGCGATATAGAGAACCTGCGTAGCATGGCTAACAGGCTGTGCATACTCAGGGAAGCGGCAAATGCCATGTATTTGTGGTCAAATGAGGCAAAACGCGCAGAGATCAAGCTGATAGCAGGTCTGGTCTGTACTCTGATTTTACTGCCGGAGCTGATTCCGATTCTGGAAGGGGCGATTCTTCTGGCATGGGCCTATGCGGAAAGCATATATGATGTGAAAACTCTTTTGGCCGGAGGGAAGGTTCCGCTTCTGAAGGATGACAATAGCTGGCATTATGGATTGTCTGCGGCGCTGGCAGGGGATTTACAGGATAAGGGGGCCGGAGAAGAAGGACTTGGCTACATAGACTATCTGAGAATTTTTATGATGTTTACGAATGTCAATACCATTACCGCGCGTGCCATGAATATGGTGGAAGCGGATATCAGGAATACCCCTGGCAATTCCGCGTTTCGGCTGGACGGCTGTTATGAAACGGTGGAGGCATATGTGAAAGTGGGAAGCAGACATGGTTTTGAGTATGAGATTACAAGACGGAAAAGTTATCATTGAGAGAGTGAGGTGAACAGTGATGTCCCTTTTATGGAGCGGAAACAACAAAAAACAATTCATTGAAAAAAAGAAACCTTCTCCGACATATCGAAACAAATGTCCGGATTCAGCCCGGAATCCGGATTCTTTTCCGGATGGCGGCATGAGCTTACCATCCATCCTGTCCGACTTCATAAAGGGGACTTCACTGTTTGCCTCCCTGTGCAAAGGACCGGATGCAGGAATGACAGTGGAAGCGGCAATTGTACTCCCTCTATTTCTTTTTTTCTTTCTGAATCTGGGATGTGCCATTGAAATGATTCGGCTGCATGGGAATCTTCAGCTGGCATTATGGCAGATCGGCAGTAAGCTTGCGGTATACGGATATGCGGTGAGCAGCGGAGAGAAGCCGGAAGGAGAGGGAGAGGCCGGAGACTGGTGGAAGGGAGTGGCGGGAATTGCCATTTCTTCTACTTATGTGAGAAATCAGGTGATTGGTTCCGCGGGAGGTGACTACCTGGACCGCTCCCCGCTTACCAATGGAAGAACGAGCCTGCAGTTTTGGGAGAGCGAAATATTTGGCCCCGAAGACGAAATAGAACTTGTGGTTACCTATTCTGTTTCGCCCTGGAGCAGCCTGATAGGTTTTCCCTCTTTCCGGATGGCAAATAGGTTTTACGCCCATATATGGAATGGCTATGGACTGTCCGGCGGAGAAGCTTCCGGAGAGCAAGACATACGTATTGTTTATGTTACGGAGACGGGAACGGTATATCACTTAAGTACAGACTGTACGCATCTGCGTCTTTCAACCAGGCTGATTCCGGCAGGAGCGGTAGAACAGGAACGCAATCAGAACGGAGGCAGGTACTATCCGTGTGCAAGATGTACGGATGGCAGCAGGCCTGCCATGTTCTATATTACAAAGGAAGGCGACAGATACCATTATAGCAGAGAGTGCTCCGGATTGAAGAGGACAGTTCATTCCATGGATATCACTTTGGCAGCGGAAAAGGGGTATGCGCCATGCAGCCGCTGTGGGGAGTAAAGAACCGGGGCCGGCTGGCGTATATGGGATCATATGGTGAAGATGCAGGGAATACGGGAACGGGAAGGATAGTAAAGAGGGGAAGATATGTGGATTTTGGCAGTGGTGACGGTCTGGCTGTTCATAATGGGGGTTTGCGACATCAGAAAGCGGAGAGTGCCAGTCTGGATGCTTGTAATTGGAGGGTGTTTGGCCGCGGTGGCTGCTTTGCAGTCAGAAAGTGACTTCGCTGATATACTGAGAGGCATGCTTCCGGGGGTAGTGCTTTTGATGATTGCCCTTACAACAAAGAAAGTGGGATATGGAGACGGAATTGTGCTGATAACTCTGGGAATTGTACTGGGGGATGGAAGATGTGTGCTGCTTTTTGCCATGGGATTGTTTCTGATTTGTATTTTTTCGCTGGTTTTACTGGTGCTGAGAAAAGTCGGGCGTAATACCGGGATTCCGTTTCTTCCTTTCCTGGCAGCGGCATGGGTCATTGTCATAAGGGCATGAACATAGTGGGGAGACCATATTGCGGAAATCCCAACATTGGAAGGCGCTGGCTGGTATATGCGCCGAAGCGCATACGGAGGTGTAAGATTGAAAATGGAATATTTTCAATCCCAAGTTTGTGTCTGCGCGGCATCCACAAACTTGACATGCGCAAAAGGCCGCGCAGAAATGGGGGCAAAAATGAAAAACAGAAACGCATATTTTACAGTGGAAGCGGCATTGGTATTTCCGGTAGTGACAGGGACCATCTTATTTGTCATTTATAGTATGTTGTTCCAGTATGACAGATGTATTTTGGAACAGGATATGGGGGCGATGGCATTGTGGGGAAGCCTTGAGGAAGACAGGGATACGGCTGCACTGGAAGAAAAAGTCCAAAGACGAATGGCAGAATTATACAGAGATAAATATGTGACCTGGAGATTTACAGCCATGAATGCTTCCCTGGATAAGAATTACTTTTCCGTGCAGGGGGCCGGGGAGTTTACGATTCCTCTGAAAGGCTGGAATTTTCCCGGTATAGGGGAGGTGTGGGGCGCAAAAGCAGATTATGGATACAGCAGGCTGGCACCGGTGGCATTTATCCGATTGTGTCATAAGTTTCGCAATTTGATAGAAAGATGAGGGGACACAATGCTGAATATAGAATATGTACGTAGCTTGAACAGCAATTATGAGAGGATACGGCTGGATAAAATACCGGAGGAAAAGAGATATCAATACTGTATACTGGGGCGATGCCAGATTAAGGGACTGCTTTCCTGCAGCCTGCGGTATATCAACGGAGTCGCATATCTTTATTATGACATTTCTTCCCGGCAGAATATTTCGTATTTATACGAAAATCATTGTATAACCAGAGAGTGGATGAAAGACTTTATATGGAGTCTGAAACAAATGCGGCAGGAACTGGGCAGATTTCTTCTGGACATGGGCAATATACTCTGGTATCCGGATCAGATATATCAGGATTTGGAAAGCAATGTGTTCTCTTTTTTATATCTGCCTTATTATGAAGGCGAATCCAGTTTTATGAAATTAATGGAATTCTGGGTGGAACATATTGATTATAATGATGAGGCGCTTGTGGATTGTGTTTACCGGATGTACGAGCGTCTGGAACGAAACGGAGAGGTATATCTGCAAAATCAGATTTTTGATGATGCGGAATCACTGAAAGATGCAAAAATTCCGGAGGTGGTATGTACCGTGGTGGAAGAGAAGATCGTGGATGAAACGGAGAGCAATATTTCAAAGGATGCCATTTTGATGGAGAGCCGGAAAGAGGAGATCAGGCTGCCGGATGTGGCCATAAAATCAGATAGGAAGGGAATACGGGGGATTTTGGAAGGAAAGCGGAGCCGGAACAAAAAAATCCGCGAAGATTACAGACAGAATATGCAGCAGGCCATGGTTGGATATGCTGTGGCAGAAGAGAAACAATATGAAGGGAAAAAGTATGGGCAGACGATATACATTGAAGAGATGGCACAGACCGGGGAACGTACGCACAGACTTCTGTCTGCGGAGGGAAAACTGCTGGTGAATCTGGAATCGGATTCTCTTTCTATCGGCAAGAAAAAGGAAGGGACAGGTCTGGTGTTAAATGATTCTTCTGTCAGTAGAATCCATGCCAGGATCACAAAAAGGGAAGGGTGCTTCTGGCTGGAAGATCTGAATTCTACCAATGGAACATTCCACAACGGGCTCAGAATGCAGCCATATGAAAAGAAAAGGCTGGATGAGGGAGACGAGATAAGATGCGGAAAGTCGGTGGTCATATTTCGCTGAGAAAAATCAGGTATTTTCGGGAGCTCCGGACAGGGGAAACAAGGACATTTTTACATAAAAATCAAAACTTCGGAATGACAGATTCCTTATCCGGATTTATGGCCGGCACAAGCATATTCAGTGTCAGAAGCAAGGGAAACTTTTGGACTGTGACCTGGGAAGCTGTTTCAAAAATACGAAGCATAAATGATTGAAAAGCACAAAAAACTGTGATAAAATGGGGCAAAGTAATTTGAGAAACGGACAGACCCGGATGGGGACGGCATCTTTCATGCACTGCTGATTGCAGACAGCCAAATCTGCAGCAGGCATGTCGGCCCGGATGAAAAAAAGGCGGGTGTGTACAGGAGGCTCAGAATTTGAAATCGTTAAGATCATTGAAATTTCAGCCCTATGTCAGCGTGGTGCTGGTGGCATTAAATGTGCTTGTGTTTCTGGTGTGCAATTTTACGGGGAATCTGTTATACGACAAGGGAATGCTGAATGTGTTCGGGGTTTTGGTAAACGGGGAATACGGCAGAATTCTGTGGGCAATGTTTCTGCACAACGGCATGAGCCACATTTTTAACAATATGCTGATACTGTTTTTTCTGGGTTCCATGATTGAAAAAGAGACGGGACACGTGAGGTACGGCGTTTTGTATTTTCTTGCGGGAATAGGGGGGAATCTTTTTTCTTTGTTTGTGAAAGTCGTCAATGACGATATTTCATCTTCCCTTGGGGCAAGCGGTGCTGTCTTCGGTCTGGATGGCGTCCTGCTTGCCATGGTTCTGTTTTCCGGCAGAAATCTGGAAAATGTGACTCCGGCAAGGGTGCTTTTGATGATACTCTATACACTGTACAGTGGTTTTACCGGACATAATATTGACAATGCTGCCCATATAGGCGGTTTGGTCACCGGATTTGCCGCAGCGTCCGTCATGTGTTTCTGGCAGCGATGGAGACGGGGGAAATTATATTGACAGCCGTGGAAGGGTATATTAATATTGTTATGAAAAGAGGCCATAGAGGATTTGCACGGCAGCCGGAGGGCCGCTGTGATGTGACAGAAAGGCAGGGGTGCTGCATTGAATATCAATATTTATTACGGCGGCAGAGGCATTATTGATGATCCCACATTGTTTGTCATCAATAAAATGCAGGAAATACTGGAAGAACTAAGGGTGAATGTCACTCGTTATAATTTATATGAACTAAAAAATACAATACCCACACTGCCCCAGACACTAAAGGATGTGGACGGAATTATTCTTGCCACTACAGTGGAATGGTATGGCATTGGGGGATACATGCAGCAGTTTATGGATGCCTGCTGGCTTTTCGGGGATAAGGAAAAGATAGCCGGGATCTACATGTGTCCGGTAGTCATGTCTACCACCTGCGGAGAGCGGGAAGCCAAACTGAATTTATCTACCGCGTGGGAGATACTGGGCGGACTGCCATGCAGCGGTATGTGCGGATATATTGAGAATACAGTGTTTCTGGAAATGAACGAGCAATATATTCGTATTATAGAAAAAAAGGCGGAGAGCATGTATCGTACCATCAATCAGCATATCGCCTGCTTCCCGGCCAGCAACCAGGCTGTAAAGCAGAAGGTGACAGTGCCTAAAAATACGAACCTGACACCGCAGGAAACAGAACAGCTGTCCCAGTATGTGTCTGATGACAGTTATGTACAGCGGCAGAAACAGGATATCCAGGAACTGACAAGCTTATTCCGTGACATGCTCAGCGAAGAGGAAATGGACAACGAGGCAGAATATCTTGCTCCGTTCCGAAAAGCCTTCCGGCCAAAAGAAGGATTTGTGGCAGGGTATGCCATGAGTATAGACGAACGAAAGAAAAAACTTTTTCTGACGGTGGAGGGCACAAAACTGGAATGCAGTTACAATACTTCCGGTAAGGCTGATGTGGAAATGCAGCTTGCCAAATCCGTCATGGAGGATATTGTAAACGGAAGAATGACATTTCAAAGGGCGTTTATGTCCGGCGTCATGAAGGCAAAAGGGGATTTTGGCATTTTGCGGATGCTGGACCAGCTGTTTGTGTTTGAAGAACGTATTTGAACGGAAGTGCCCGCAGGAAGACTACACCGGTAGTCGGGGGACATAGTCCGGGTTCCGTATAGGCGGTCCGGTGTGCATAAGGGTATGGATGCTGATTTGGAGGTATGGAGATGAAAAAAGATGATTGTATTTTCTGCAGGATTGCAAACGGTGAAATTCCGTCAAAGACATTGTATGAGGACAGGGATTTTCGGGTGATTCTTGATCTTGGGCCGGCTACAAAAGGGCATGCGCTTATTCTTCCCAAAGAACATGCCGCGGACTTGTACGAGCTTCCGGAGGAACTGGCAGCATCGGTGTTTGTCCTGGCAAAGAAAATGGCGGTCAGAATGACAGAAAGGCTGCAATGTGATGGCATGAATCTGGTGCAGAATAACGGGGAAGCGGCAGGGCAGACAGTATCCCATTTTCATGTGCACATAATTCCCAGGTATGCGGGCGATGGGCAGAAAATCAGCTGGGTGCCCGGTAAGCCGGCGCAGGAGGAACTGGAAGCTGTAAAAAGACAGATTGCGGAGTAGGATCCGGAACTTTCCGGTATGGAATGATACCGCCGGAACGGCAGGGGGTAATATGAAGACATTAAATGTAGGTAAAGTCACGGAAGCAATAAAAGAGATGTGTATCGAGGCCAACCATTTTCTCCCGGAGGATATGAAACATGCCCTGCATAGTGCGGCAGGCAGGGAGGCGGCGCCCCTGGGCAGGCAGATTCTGGGCCAGCTTTCGGAAAATATGAAAATAGCCGGGGAAGATATGATACCTATATGCCAGGACACAGGAATGGCAGTTGTCTTCATGGAGATCGGCCAGGATGTGCATTTTCAGGGAGGGGATCTGGAGACAGCCGTTCACGAGGGCGTCAGGCAGGGATATCTGGAAGGGTATCTGCGTAAATCTGTGGTAAGGGATCCGGTTATCCGGGAGAATACCGGGGATAATACACCGGCTGTGATTCATTATGCCATTGTGCCGGGGGAGAAAGTTAAGATAACGGTTGCCCCCAAGGGCTTTGGCAGTGAAAATATGAGCCGGATATTTATGCTCAAGCCGGCAGACGGCATAGATGGCATAAAGGACGCTGTGGTTGGGGCAGTAAAGGAGGCCGGGCCGAACGCATGTCCGCCCCTGGTAGTGGGGGTAGGCATCGGGGGGACGTTTGAAAAATGTGCGCTGCTGGCGAAAGAGGCACTGCTTCGGCCGGTGGATCAGCCTTCGGACATGGAATATGTCCGTGAACTGGAAGAGGAGATTCTGGAAAGGATAAACAATTCGGGAATCGGGCCGGGAGGACTGGGCGGGACAGTTACCGCGCTGGCGGTAAATATTAATACCTATCCGACCCATATTGCGGGACTTCCGGTTGCAGTAAATATCTGCTGTCATGTAAACCGCCATGCGGTGCGCATTATAGAGTGAAAGGCAGAAGGCAGTGGGAATTTGCGGCAGATGATGTGTGTATTGGCTGAAAAGCTCCGGCCAGGACCGGAGGATAAATGGAGAGCGTAAATGGACAGATATATTACGGTACCGTTGACGGAAGAGGATGTAACATCTCTCAGGGCAGGCGATTATGTATATTTGACGGGGACCATCTATACTGCAAGAGATGCCGCCCACAAGAGAATGTATGAAACGATGGAAGCGCAGGAATCCCTTCCCGTGGACGTGAAAGACAATGTCATATACTATATGGGACCATCTCCTGCCAGGGAGGGGAGACCTGTGGGTTCTGCGGGCCCCACCACAGCCAGCCGCATGGATAAGTATGCACCGGTTCTGCTGGATATGGGGCTGAAGGGAATGATCGGAAAAGGAAAACGGAATCAGGCAGTAAAAGATGCTATCAGGCGCAACAAGGCAGTTTACTTTGCCGCCATAGGGGGTGCGGGGGCTTTATTGTCTCGTTCCATCACGGATTCGTGTGTAATCGCATATGATGACCTGGGGCCGGAGGCCATTCACAGGCTGGAGGTAAAAGATTTCCCCGTAATCGTTGTGGTGGATGCCCAGGGAAATGATTTATATGATACGGCGCCCGGACTTTACTGTCGGGAGAAGAAATAGAATGGATTATCAATGCCGGCAGACCAGGAGATTGGAAACAGTCTCTTGGTTTTCTTGTATTAATGGGTGGGGAGAGACTGGATCTGCGGGATATGGTGGTGTGGATCCGGAGGCTGTCTTCCTTCTGGTGACGGAAAATAGGTTCCTGACCAGGGGCAGCCTGAAAAAAGCGATGACTTCTGCCTGAAGGCGGCATGCAGAAACGGGGATTATTTCCTCTGTGTCCGCTTAAGCGGCGAAGACCGGGAAGGCATAGAAGCCTTTTACAGACGACATGGGTGCCCGGAACACTATATTGCCGCAGTCACCCTGGACGCCGCGGCTTTAAACAAAAAGGTCATTATAGTTGGCACTGCTATGGTCATGCATGACTGTCGTTTCCTATCCTTTTATGCAGCTTACAGATAAAACTTTCACCTGGACACATCAGACCCTCTGTCTAAGTTTTATATGGGAATTTCCTTGTTATGTTTTACTTAAAATTTTTGATAAACAAGTCTTATGCTTTCATAAGCAGTGGATTGTAACAGATGCTGCCGAAAAGATGAAAAAAGTGATTGACAAACGGCAGTGCTTTATGTATAATAATAATCGTGCCATGCAACAGCGTTGCGTGACGCTTCATAAGTTGGCAGAGATGCAGTTCGGATACGGAGAAATACTCAAGAGGCCGAAGAGGCGCCCCTGCTAAGGGTGTAGGTCGGGTGACCGGCGCGAGGGTTCAAATCCCTCTTTCTCCGCTCTATCTGCCAGAATAAATTGGAAGTGCTGAAAATCAGCGCTTCTTTTTTTGCAGGGGTGCATGAGGAAATCAGCAGCAAAAGCTGCATGCGCCCCGCGCGCGGACTGGGAAAGACGAATCTTCCCTACTCGATTGCACACGGGTGCACATGGAAAAATGTTGCAGACGCAACACGCACAAAGGGACATCCAGAGGAGGGGTGTCGGCAAAGGCTGACGGGTGCCCGGTGCGGCGGGCAGAGGAAGGAAACTTTCACGCCCAATTCATATAAGTAAAAGGGGCAGTTTTTTCTGTTCGGGAAGTCAGAAATGGTGTGCGGAAAAAATTTTAAAAAAATTTCAAAATAGGTATTGACAATTTCTGGATTTTTTATTACACTAAACAAGCTTCTTCGATATCAATTGCTGTTGCTTACAAGACAGATAAGAAAGATGTTGACAAGCCAGGGAGAATATGGTAATATAAAGCCCTGCTTCGGTGAGTAAAAAACAACGAAGAAAAAAATAAAAAAAGTTGTTGACAAAGCGGATGACATGTGATATCCTATCAGAGTTGCCGCTGATGACAGCGACAAACCAGAGAACCTGAACCTTGACAAATAAACAGTAATGCAACCCTGAAAATTCCAAGAAACCGGGGGAACCCGGAAGCGGCAAA
>CAJTLR010000037.1 GCA_910577185.1 uncultured Acetatifactor sp. | reverse complement strand
TTATAGGGACAGTCTGCGCTTTTTTATCCCCCGCAAGATTCTGTTTCATAGTAAAGGAGATGGCAATGAAACAAATATTATTAAAGACAGAATCCCTGAGCAAGTCTTTTTCCAGCGGTGGAACCATGCAGCATATCCTGAAAAATATCGACCTGGAGCTTTACCAGGGGGATTTTACCGTGATCATGGGCGCCAGCGGCGCCGGAAAATCCACGCTTCTGTATGCGCTCTCCGGCATGGACACCCCCTCCCTGGGCACCATAACATTCGGAGACAAAGTCATCTCCGACCTGGGTTCCGACGGTCTGGCAGTGTTCCGGCGGCAGCACTGCGGCTTTGTCTTTCAGCAGATTTACCTTCTGGACGGCATGAGCGTCATGGACAATGTACTGGCCGCAGGCCTGCTCCTTGACCGGGACAAAAAGGCACTGGCGCGCCGGGCCGGAGAATTGTTTGCGGCAGTGGGAATATCGCAGGAGACACAGAAGAAATTCCCCTCCCAGCTTTCCGGCGGCGAGGCCCAGCGTGTGGGAATCGTCCGTGCCCTGATCAACCGGCCGGAAATTCTTTTCGCGGACGAACCCACCGGCGCCCTGAACTCCCAGACCGGACTGGATGTTCTGGACACCCTCACCAGGTTCAACCGCCAGGGACAGAGTGTGGTCATGGTGACACATGACATGCGTTCCGCCCGCCGGGGCAACCGGATTTTATATTTAAAAGATGGCATTATCCTGGGAGAATGCAGCCTGGGACAATATGAACATGGCGACCGGAAAAGGCATGAAGCACTCTCCGCCTTTCTGGAAGAAATGGGCTGGTAACTTTTGGAAATATCCTGATGCCTGCGGCCCAAATTCGCAGGTTACGGAAGCGTATGGGAGGTTTGTATGAAAAAATATTTTCTTCTTGCGGGATCCAGCCTCAGAAAGGCCAAAGGGCAGATGATCGCCATCATTGTGCTGATTCTGCTGGCATCCGCAATGCTCAATATATGGCTGATGCTTGCCATGGATTACAGGCAGAATTTCGACCGCTGCCATGACAGTCTGAACGCGGAGCATGTGTCTCTTCTGATTGACAAAGCTCCCGGGGAAATTTCACCCTGTCTGGAGCGGCTTTTAAACAGCCACAGCCAGATAACGGATTACCGTATCGATACTGCCCTGGGCATGACAGGCTCCTTTGCCTATCATGATGGCGAAATGAATGCTAATTTCGTCATCATGGAAAAAGATGCTGCCCTGGCCCGTTCCATCGGTCGGGTGGAAATGGTGGAGGAAGGCACCGCCGCCAGCGGCGTCTATCTTCCCATGCTCTATAAAACAGAGGATATCGCGGTGGGAAATTCTGTTGCCATCACCATCGGCAATCTCACCATGGACTATACGGTATGCGGATTTTTTAACAGCGTCATGACTGGCTCCCACAATTGCGGCATGTGCGCGCTGCTTCTCACAAAAGATAAATACCGGGAACTGGAAGAAACCGGATATGTCCCCCAGTCCTCCCTGGTGTCCGTGAGAATCAGCGACAGCTCAGAGAGCCAGGACATGGAAGCCATGCTGAACAATGCAGTCTCCACGGAGCTGCCCAATGTGCGCAGCGTCAGTAATTCCTATACCCAGGTTTCACAATCCCGTTATATTTCCCAGATGATCTGCTCCGGTATCGTCAGCGCCACGGCTTTCTTCATATTGCTGGTAGCCCTGGTGGTGATTGTGTCCAACATCGTCAACTACATTCAGGAAAATATGAAAAACCTGGGGGCATTAAAAGCCTGCGGATACACGGGCAGACAGCTGACCGCCTCACTGCAGCTGCAGTTTTCGGGTGTGTCCCTGGCAGCCTCACTGGCCGGGGTCCTGCTTTCCTACGGATTGTTTCCCGCCGTCAATGCCATGATGATCTCCCAGACGGGAATCCCCTACCAGGTCCGTTTTCTGCCCCTGCCCCTGCTGCTTACACTTCTGATCTCGGAAGGGGCCGTCATACTGGCAGTCCTGTTTTCCTCCCGCAAAATCCGGAAAACAGAGGCCATCACGGCGCTGCGCCAGGGAATGAAAACTCATTCTTTCAGGCGTAACCCCATTCCCCTTGAGGGAACGGCTTTTCCACTTTCCTTTGCCCTCTCCCTGAAGACCACCTTTTCCGGCATCCGGCAGAATGTCACCATCTGCGTTACCATGCTGGTGCTCTCGCTCTTTGTGGTATTTTCAGGTCTGATGACGGAAAATATGATCCGGGATATGACGCCTTTCCTGAATCTCATTGTGGGTGAGACGGCAGACAGCTGTATCAGCATCAGCCTGGAAACCGAGCAGGAATTCCTGCGGAAAATGAATGCCGATGACCGGGTGGAAAAGGTTTATCTCTACCATTCCCTGGAGGTGCGGCATGTGGGAGGGGTCGGTCTCATGGCCACCATCTGCGACGACTTTTCCAGGGTAAACAATGAAAAGGTCTGCATAGAAGGCCGTTTCCCCAAATATGACAACGAAGTGGCCATCGCCGCAAAATATGCGGCGGAAAACAAGATTCGGATCGGAGAGCAAATGACCCTTACCGCAGGAGGAAAAGAGGACGTCTACCTTGTCTGCGGTTATACACAGATCTCCAACAACCTGGGCAAGGACTGTCTGCTCACAAGGGCCGGATTTGAAAAGCTGGGCATCCTGGAGTCTCCAATCTACTATCTGAACCTGGCAGACCATGTGGATATTGATGATTTTAACCAGGAGGTCTCTGCCTGGCCGGAGCTTCAGGTATTTCTCACCCTGAATATATTTTCCATTGTGACCGGCTCCGCCAGCGTCTATCTGACGATGATGAAGGTCATTGTGGCGGCCATCCTGGCCCTGGGACTGATTATCATCCTTTTGGTGCTCTATCTGCTTGTGCGCACCATGCTGAACAATAAAAAACGGGATTTCGGCATTCTGAAAGCCCTGGGCTTTACCACAAAGCAGCTGATTCTGCAGACAGCCCTCAGTTTTATGCCCGCGGTCATCTGCTCCGTGATTCTGGGAATAATGGGCTGTTCCCTGGTGATCAATCCCCTTACGGCATTGTTCCTCAACGGTATCGGGATTGTAAAATGTACCTTCACCGTGCCCACAGGTTTCAACATTCTGGCGGGAGCAGGAATCATCCTGTTTACCTTTGGAGTCACCTGCCTGCTGTCCCTGAAAATCAGGAAATTTGCTCCCAGGGCGCTGCTTGCCGGGGAATAAACCTCCGGACGGGCCTTTACGCGCCGCCGGATGCCCGGCACCGGCAAAAAATCATCTGTCCGCCGCCCTGTCTCTCCGGGAAAAGGCACATCCGCAGTAATCCTGGCGATACAGGCCGTACTGGCCGGAGAGTTCCACAGAACGCCTGTATCCCTCCTTTTTCTTGAAATCGGAGGGAAGCCATTTTATACCGTACTCTCCTGCCAGGGCCTGTCCGATTTCGTTCAGCTTCCGGGCATTCTTCAGGGGACTGATGGTGAGGGTGGTTGCAAAATAGTCAAAGCCTCCCTCCGCACCCCTTTCCGCCGTCTCCCGCAGCCGTAGTTCATAGCAGCCAAAGCACCTTTCCCCACCCTCGGGACAGTCCTCCAGCCCTTCTGCCATCTCAAAGAAACGCCCGGGCTCGTAATCTCCCTCCTCCACGGAAATGGGATACCCCTTATGCTCCTCATTATAGACGGCTATGAGTCTTTTCTGCTCCTGCGCCCGCCTCCGGTACTCCTCTGTCCCGGAGATGTTGGGATTATAATAAAATACGGTAATTCGGAAGTATTTGCACAAATACTCCAGCACGTAACTGCTGCAGGGCGCACAGCAGCTATGTAAAAACAGTGCGGGTGCCAAATGTTCCCCCGCACCCGCCATCCCGTTTATGATCTTTTCCAGTTCCTTCTGGTAATTTACCTGGTTCATACGAATCCTCCCTGCCCTGATACGGCAGTTCATCCTTTTGTCCCGCCGGGGCCTCCTGCTGCATCCTCAGGCTGCCACCGCATCCTCGTACCGTTTCCCGGCCTTGCGCCAGTTGATCAGGGAAAACCACCCTTCCACATAATCCGCCCTTCTGTTCTGATACTGGAGATAATAGGCATGCTCCCAGATATCCACCAGCAGAACCGGAATGTAATCCTCCAGATCCGGCACGTCCTGATTGGCAGTCTGCACAATGGAAAGTTTTCCGTCCCGGTCCGTCACCAGCCATGCCCAGCCCGAGCCGAATTTGCTTACCGCCGCCTGCTTCATCTGCTCTTTCCACTGTCTGTAGGAACCGAAATCCCTGTCGATGGCTTCTGCCAGGGCTCCCGAAGGCTCCTGTCCCACCGGACTTTTCAGGGAATCGAAATACAGTTCATGATTGTACACTCCGCCGCCATTGTTCCGCACCGGAGTCTGCACTGCAGCCGGAAGCGCGGTGATGTGGGACAGCAGCTCCGTAAGGCTCATCTTCTGCAGTTCCGGGTAATCCGCCAGGGCCCCGTTGAGGTTGTCCACATAGGTCTTGTAATGTTTGTCGTGGTGAAAGGTCAGTGTTTCCGCGTCCAGTACCGGAACCAGGGCATCGTATTCATAGGGCAGGGGACGCGCTACAAACGGATAAGTTTCAGCTTTCATATTTTCCTCCATTTCTGCGCTGCGTTCTGCCCATAAAGCGTTTGCGGCAGCGCGCAGACACAAATCTTCCGCCGTTACGGCTTGATTTGCGCAGCCTCCCGGGAAAGCCTTTTCCCCGCAGGACTGTTCTGTGGTAGTATATGTAAATTTATTCCATATATTCACCATTTCAAAAAATCCCCGGTCCCGGCGCCTGAAATCCTGCCGGGGCCATGCCTGCGCGGTTCCCCGCCGGATTAAAACGCCTCCAGAAGCCCCCCGATTCCTTCTTTCTCGTAAACATCCTTGTAGTAGGCCACCTCTCCCCCGATCAGTTCGTCGATGACCCGCATGCCCAGCAGTTCCACCGGCGCCCGGTCATCCGTGAGGATACAGGTTCCTTTTTCATAGGGCACCAGATTTTCCGCCGTTTTTTCCATCATGGCATACAGATTTTCATCCGGAAGGGCTTTTGCGGCCTGCTCCAGGTTCGCCAGCATGGCCGGATTGTCCGACGCGAAAAGCTCCCTGTTGGTAGATCCTGTCACGTCCACCGTATATACCTCCCCAAACACCGAAGAAATGGTGTCGGCCAGGTATTGGTTGATATTCCCCTCCCCGCTGCCCCGCATATTCATATTCACCACCATGACACCGTTTTCCGTCAGATGTTCTTTTACCATCGTAAAAAACTCCACCGAGGACATCTGAAAGGGTATTGTGATGTCCTGGTAGGCATCCACCATAATCACATCATATTTTTTCTCTACCGCATTCAGGAAAGCCCTGCCGTCATAAGTGGTTACAGGCACATCCCCGGGCAGAAAAAAATACTCCCTGGCCAGGTGGGTGATCTTTTCATCGATCTCCACGCCCTCGATGTCCATCTCCCCGAAATATTTCCGGCACTGGGTGGCGTAAGTCCCCGTGCCCATGCCGAGAATCAGCACGGAGCAATCCTGGGGCGCCTCCTTCCCGCACATCAGCGGCGCCGCCAGACAATAATCGTAATACATTCCCGTGAGCCCCTGGTTTTTCATGTAGATGGACTGTACTCCGAAGAGCACATTCGTGGACAGAACCACACTTCTGTCGCTTTCTTTTACCTGCAGGTAATTGTAGACTGATTCGCCCTCATAAGTCAGCCTATCTTCCCAGAACGCGAAGCTGCCGGAAGTTCCTGTCACACAGCACAGCGCAAAGCAAAGGGAGGACACTGCCATTTTCCCCTTTCCCTTTCCGGCGCTGGCAAAATAAATAATGCCCAGGGCCAGCAGGATTGCGGCGAAAATCAGAAATGTGACGGAAGTTCCCACTGCGGGAATGGTCACGAAAGTGGGCACAAAGGTGCCGATGATGCTGCCTATGGTGTTAAAGGCCCCCAGGTTCCCCACGGTCTTGCCGCTTTCCTCCAGATTTCCCACGGAATACTTGGCCAGGGAAGGCGTCACCGTCCCCAGCAGGAACAGCGGAAACACAAAGATCACCATGCAGGCGGCAAACGCCGCAACGATCAGAAAATGACTGCTCACCGAAAAAATCAGAAGTGCGGAAATTCCCAGCACAATATATTTTCCCAGCACGGGAATGGCCCCGATCCACACGGCGGCTATCAGAATGCGCCTGTAGAGCCTGCCCGGGTCCGGGTTTTTGTCCGCGCTCCTTCCCCCGTAAATGTTTCCCAGCGCCATGGCGATCATGATGGTGCCGATGATAATGGTCCAGACGATCTGGGAGGAACTGAAATAGGGCGCAAGCAGCCTGCTGGCCCCCAGCTCCACCGCCATCACGGACATACCCGCAAAGAATTCCGTCAGATACAAAAATATTTTGTTTTTTAATATTTTAGGTTCGTTTGTCATACCCATCCTTTTCCCTTATATGATCCTATCCATGCGGTCCGGCGCCATATGGACCGGCGCCGAAGCCTTTTCTTATGGCCGGCACAAAACCCCTACAGTCCCGCGATATCCACCAGCGTCAGCTCCTGCCCCGCGTTTTCCAGGCTGGTCACCAGCGCCCTGGCCGTGTCCATGGAGGTGATGCAGTTGACGCCTGTCTCTATGGCATTGCGCCGGATCAGGAAGCCATCCCTGGACTTATCCCGCCCCTGGGTGGGCGTGTCAATGACCAGGTCTATTTTATGTCCCAGAATCAGGTCCATGACCGTGGGCGACTCCTGGGAAATCTTGTTCACCTTTCTGGCCTTCACGCCCGCCTCCTTCAGCGCCGCCGCCGTGCTTCTGGTGGCATAAATCGTGTAGCCCAGCTTTTCAAAGCGGCGGCCGATCTCGATGGCCTCCCCCTTGTCCGCGTCCTTCACGGTGATGATCAGGTTCTTATGCCTGGGCAGATTCACCCCGGCTCCCAGAAACGCCTTGTAGAGCGCCTCATGGAACTGCTTTGCAATCCCCAGGCACTCGCCGGTGGACTTCATCTCTGGTCCCAGGCTGATCTCCGCGCCCCGGATTTTCTCAAAGGAAAATACCGGCATCTTGATGGCATAATAGGCCGCCTCTGGCTGCAGGCCCGGTTCATAGCCCAGTTCCCTGATGGTTTTGCCCAGAATGACCTCCGTGGCCAGATCCACAATGGGAATCCCCGTGACCTTGCTGATATAGGGCACGGTCCGGGAGGAGCGGGGGTTCACTTCTATGACATACACGTCCTCCCCTATGGCGATAAACTGGATATTGATCAGTCCCTTCACATGCAGGGCCTTTGCCAGTCTCCGGGTGTATTCGGCAATTTTGTCCTTCACCAGCCTGCCTATGGTGTGGGCCGGATAAACGGAAATGCTGTCCCCGGAATGTACGCCTGTCCGTTCAATATGCTCCATGATACCGGGAATCAGGATATCGGTGCCGTCGCACACGGCATCCACCTCGATCTCCTTGCCCTGAAGATATTTATCCACCAGAATCGGGTGATCCTGGGCAATCCGGTTGATGATGGCCATAAATTCCTCGATCTCCCCGTCGGACAGGGCGATCTGCATTCCCTGGCCTCCCAGCACATAGGAGGGACGCACCAGCACCGGGTATCCCAGCCTGCCTGCCACCGCTTTCGCTTCCTCCGCGGTGTACACCGTTCCTCCCGCGGCCCGGGGAATCCCGGTCTCCTCCAGGATTTTGTCAAAAAGCTCCCTGTCCTCCGCCGCGTCCACATCTTCGGCCTTTGTGCCCAGAATGGGCACGCCCATTTTCATCAGGCTCTCGGTGAGCTTGATGGCCGTCTGGCCGCCGAACTGCACCACGGCCCCCTGGGGCTTTTCAATATCCACAATCGCCTCCACATCCTCCGCTGTCAGAGGCTCGAAGTAAAGCTTGTCCGCAATGTCAAAATCCGTGCTCACCGTCTCGGGATTGTTATTGATAATGATGGTCTCATACCCTGCCCTGGAAAAAGCCCATGTGGCATGGACGGAGCAGTAGTCAAATTCGATTCCCTGGCCGATGCGGATGGGACCGGATCCCAGCACCAGCACTTTCTTTCTGGGAGTTTCCCTCTGTGCGATCCCCTCTTCCCCGGAAACATCCCGGCCTGCAGATGCCCCGGCGTCACCATTGTCCGGCGTTTCCCCTGCGCAGGCCTCGCACTCTCCTCCGTAAACGGAATAATAATAGGGCGTGGAGGCCGCAAATTCCGCAGCGCAGGTGTCCACCATCTTATAGACGGCGTGAATGCCGTGTTCCCGGCGCAGCGCCCTGATCTCCCCTTCGGATTTCCCCGCAAGCTTCCCGATGACACTGTCCGGAAATTCCAGCCGCTTTGCCTCCCGCAAAAGCTCCGGCGTCAGCTCCGAGGACTTCAGTGCCCCTTCCATCTCCACCAGAATGGCAATTTTATCAATAAACCAGATATCTATCATCGTGATCTCGTGTATCTCGTCGTAGCTGATGCCCTTCCTCACCGCCTCCGCAATCATCCAGATCCGGCGGTCATCCACAATCCGCATTTTTTCCTTCAGCTCCTCCGTGGAGAGGGCGCTGAAATCATAGCTCAGCAGACAGTCCACATGCTGCTCCAGGGAACGGACTGCCTTCATCAGGGCGCCCTCAAAGCTGTCGCAGATGCTCATGACCTCCCCGGTGGCCTTCATCTGGGTGGTAAGGGTACGCTTTGCCGTGATAAACTTGTCGAAAGGCAGTCTGGGAATCTTCACCACGCAGTAATCCAGCGCGGGTTCAAAGCTGGCATAGGTTTTCTGTGTTATGGCATTTTTGATCTCGTCCAGGGTATAGCCCAGCGCAATCTTGGCGGCCACCTTTGCGATAGGGTATCCCGTGGCCTTGGAGGCCAGGGCCGAAGAACGGCTCACCCGGGGATTCACCTCGATGACACAGTACTCAAAGCTGGTGGGATGCAGGGCAAACTGCACATTGCAGCCTCCCGTGATCTCCAGTTCGCTGATAATATGCAAAGCGGAAGTGCGCAGCATCTGGTATTCCTTGTCTCCCAGGGTCTGGGAAGGAGCCACCACGATACTGTCCCCGGTGTGTACGCCCACAGGATCGATGTTTTCCATATTACACACAGTGATACAGTTTCCCGCACCGTCCCGCATGACCTCGTATTCGATTTCCTTCCAGCCCGCGATACAGCGCTCCACCAGCACCTGCCCCACTCTGGAAAGACGCAGGCCGTTCTCCAGAATTTCCTCCAGCTGCGCCTGGTTCCCGGCAATTCCGCCCCCGGAACCGCCCAGGGTATACGCCGGCCTGAGCACCACGGGATATCCTATGGAATTGGTAAAGGCAATGCCCTCCTCCACGGTTTCCACCACCATGGACGCCGCGCAGGGCTCCCCGATTCTCTCCATCAGGTCTTTGAATTCCTGCCGTCCCTCCGCATTGCGTATGGTGGCCGCGCTGGTTCCCAGAAGGGTTACGCCATGGGCGGCAAGAAAGCCCGATTCCTCCAGTTCCATCCCCAGGTTCAGTCCCGCCTGGCCTCCCAGGGTCGGCAGAATACTGTCAGGTTTTTCCTTTTCTATGATCTGCTCCAGCACCTTCACGGTCAGGGGCTCAATATATACTTTATCCGCGATATCCTTGTCCGTCATGATGGTGGCCGGGTTGGAATTCACCAGAATAACCTCCACACCCTCTTCTTTCAGGGAACGGCAGGCCTGGGTTCCCGCATAGTCGAACTCTGCCGCCTGACCGATGACAATGGGCCCGGAACCTATCACCATGACTCTTTTCACATTGGGATTCTTAGGCATGAATACCGCCTCCTTTCATCATTTCAATGAACCGGTCAAACAGATACCCTGAGTCCTGGGGACCGGGGCAGGCCTCCGGATGATACTGCACCGTAAAAATGGCCTTTCCCGTGTAGGACAGTCCCTCGTTGGTGCCATCGTTGACATTGACGAAAGCCGGCACCGCCACTTCCGGATCCAGCTTGTCCATATCCACCACATAGCCGTGATTCTGGGAAGAAATATACACTTTTCCGGTCATCAGGTCCTTCACCGGATGATTCCCTCCCCTGTGTCCGTATTTCATTTTGTAAGTATCCGCCCCCGTGGCAAGCGCCATCAGCTGATGCCCCAGGCATATGGCAAAAATGGGAATATCGGTGTCATAGAGTTTTTTGATCTCTCGAATAACAGAAGTGCATTCTTTCGGATCCCCGGGACCGTTGCTGAGCATAATCCCATCGGGACACGATGCGATGATTTCTTCCGCGGAAGTAAACGCGGGGTAAACCGTCACCTGGCATCCCCTCTCCGCAAGGGAACGGGCAATATTGGCCTTGGCGCCCAGGTCCAGAAGGGCCACCTTCAGTCCGGCTCCGTTCAGTTCCCTCACCAGCGCAGGCCTTTTCTCCCTCCCGCCATCTTTGTAAAATGCCGGATCAAACCTTGCCGCCCCGGAAAGGGGTCCGTTCTCCTCCAGGGAACGGGAAGGACTGACCACATATTTCTCCCTGCAGGTTACTTTTTCCACCACTTTGCCCGTGGTATATGCCCTCAGCTCCGGAAGAATTTCTTTTACGGAAAAAGAAGGATTTGTAGTTATCATTCCGTTCATGGTACCCTTTTCCCGCAGAATCTTCGTCAGCGCCCTGGTATCAATCCCCGCGATGCCGGGCACATGGTTCTCCTCCAAAAATTCCTGCAGGGTGCAGTCACAGCGGAAATTGCCGGGGAGCCGGGAAATTTCCTTTACAATAAAACCGTCCGGCCAGGGACCCGACGATTCCATGTCTTCCCTGCAGATCCCGTAATTGCCCATCAGGGGATAGGTCATGCACACAGCCTGGCCGGCATAGGATGGATCTGTCAGCACTTCCAGATACCCTGCCATGGATGTATTGAACACGATTTCGCTGATGATTTCCCTATCCGCGCCAATGTGAGTTCCCTCAAATACGGTGCCGTCCTCCAAAATCAAAAACGCCTTCATATCGTTTCCCTCCCTTGCTGTCAGATGCCCTGCAGAATGTCATCCTGCCCGGGCATGTTTTCCAGTCAGAACATTCGCATTATTATAGCACAGAAAAGAAAACCCGGCAACGATTTTATTTGGCATCCCTCATGGCCAGCGCCGCCTGCTGTCTCTGCCAGAGAGGAACCGGGTCAGCAGCGACGGTTCTGCTTTTCAGGTGGCAGACCCATTCCCGGTTTTAAAAAAATGCGGAAAGCCTTGCGAACCTGTCCAATCTATTATATGATACAGATAGTCCGCAATGATCCGGAAACGGTTCCCCGGCTGCTGCGCCGGGAAATGCCAAAACCCTGTTCCCCACGCCGGATTTTCATGCAGGGCCGGGGCATCCGGGCGGAGGACAAGGATCCGGGTCTGCGCTGCCCATCCGCGCCCTACGGCTCCTGCATGACAATGAAACAAGAAAAGAGGTATCGATATGACCATTGATGAAAAAGCCCTTATGATGCACGAAAAATGGAACGGAAAACTGGAAACCGTTTCAAAGGCACCCGTAAAATCCCGGGAAGATTTGTCCATAGCCTACACCCCCGGCGTCGCGGCGCCCTGCCGGGTGATAGCCGATGACCGGGATGCCGCTTACCGGTATACCATGAAATCAAACACTGTGGCCGTGGTTTCAGACGGAAGCGCCGTTCTGGGACTGGGCAACATCGGCCCCCATGCCGCCATGCCAGTCATGGAAGGAAAAGCCGTACTTTTCAAAGAATTCGGCGGCATCAATGCCGTTCCCATCTGCCTGGACACCCAGGATACCGAAGAAATCATCAAGGCCGTCACCTGGCTTGCCCCTGCTTTCGGCGGCATCAATCTGGAGGATATCAGCGCCCCCAGATGTTTTGAAATCGAGGAACGTCTAAACGAAATTCTGGATATTCCTGTCTTTCATGATGATCAGCACGGTACCGCCATCGTGGTGCTGGCAGGCATCATCAACGGCCTGAAAGTGGTAAATAAGAAAAAGGAAGACTGCAAGGTAGTTGTAAACGGCGCCGGAAGCGCCGGGATTGCCATCACAAAGCTGCTGCTGACCTACGGCTTCCCTCATATTATCATGTGCGACAAGGCCGGAATCCTCTCAAAGTCCACCGAAGGCTTAAACTGGATGCAGCAGAAAATGACCCAGGTAACCAACCCGGAGGGACAGACCGGTACTCTGGCAGACGCCCTGAAAGGCGCCGATATCTTCGTGGGTGTATCGGCTCCCAAAATTGTCACCGGAGACATGGCTGCTTCCATGAACCATGACGCCATTCTCTTTGCCATGGCAAATCCCGTGCCGGAGATTATGCCCGACGAGGCCAAAGCCGCAGGCGTACGGGTGGTTGGCACCGGACGCAGCGATTTCCCCAACCAGGTGAACAATGTGGTGGCCTTCCCCGGTATTTTTAAAGGCGCCCTGGAAGGCCGCGCCGCAAGAATCACGGAGGAGATGAAACTTGCGGCCGCAGAGGCCATAGCGGGTCTGGTGCCCGAAAATGAACTGAACGAGGACAACATCATGCCGGAGGCCTTCGATCCCCAGGTGGCGGAGGTGGTGGCCCGGGCGGTAAAATCCCACATCCGGCCCTGTCCCGGCAAATAAGCCGTTTTTTTCCGGAGGGGGCAGAAAGTCCCGCCCCGCTTTTAGCCAGGTCTCCCGGGACGGACACCTGCGGGGAATGCCTCAGACATCCGTCCTGCCGCCCGGAGAAAATCATAATCCATACACAGAAAGGAAAGGTGAGAAAATGCTGCAGGATCCGCTGACGCTGTACAAACTGATCGTGCTCTATATGCTGAACCGGGTCAATTTTCCCCTGACCAACGCCCAGGTCAGCGATTTTATCCTGGACCGGGAGTACACCAATTACCTCACGCTCCAGCAGGTTATCAATGAATTGACCGACACCAGGATGATCACTTCCCAGACCATACATAACCGCACACACCTGTCCATCACCCAGGACGGCCGGGAAACCCTGCGTTTTTTCCAGAACCGGATCAATCACGGCATCAAGGAGGACATCGACACCTATTTCAGGGAGAATGAATATGTCCTCCGCAATGAGGTATCCGTGCTGGCAGATTATTATTTCCGGGCCGGAACCGGAGAGTACGAGACGCATCTGGTGGCAAAAGACAGGGGCGTCAGCCTGGTGGACATCCGTCTGTCCGTGCCCACGGAGACAATGGCGGATCAGATCTGTGCCAACTGGCAGAAAAAAAACCAGGAATTATACCAGTACCTTGTAAGCCAGCTTTTCTGACAGGGTCCTGCCCCGGAATGCCTGTTCCGGGAGACATGTTATTTTGACGGATGTTTCCGCGCACACAAAGGAAGCGAAGTACCCCTTTCAGGAGTTCTCCGCTTCCCTTTTTATTTTCTGCATATGTTCCCGTATCCTGGCCTCATAACCGTTGCCGGTGGGTTTATAAAACTCCCTGCCATCCAGCTCATATGGCAGATACTGTTGTCTCACGTAGTGATTGGGATAGTCATGGGCATAGCGATAGCCGGCGCCATGTCCCAGCCTGGCCGCCCCTTTGTAATGGGCATCCTGCAAATGGGCAGGAATGGGCAGGTTCCCGCTTTTTCCCACTTCCTCCATGGCGCCGAAGACAGCCATGCAGGCAGCATTGCTCTTGGGCGCGCAGGCCACATAGGAAGCGGCCTGGGACAGTATGATCTGGGCCTCCGGCATTCCGATCCGCTCCACCGCCAGGGAGGCGTTTACCGCCACCGCCAGCGCCTGGGGATCCGCGTTCCCCACATCCTCCGCCGCGCAGATCATAATCCTCCTGGCGATAAACGCCACATTTTCCCCCGCGTAAAGCATTCTGGCCAGATAATACACCGCCGCGTCAGGATCGGACCCCCGCATGCTTTTAATGAAGGCCGAAATCGTGTCATAATGGTTATCCCCGCTTTTGTCATACCGCACTGCCCTTTTCTGGATACACTCCTGGGCCACGTCCAGCGTGATATGGATCCTGCCGTCCCCGCTCCGGGCGGTACTCATGATGCCCAGCTCAATGGCATTCAGGGCATGCCTGGCATCCCCGCCGGAAATATCCGCCAGAAAATCCAGGGCCTCCTCATCGATCACCGCGTCGTAAGCTCCCATCCCCCGGTCCCTGTCGTAGACAGCTTTTTTCAGAAGCTCCCTCACCGCCTCCATGGGAATGGGTTTCAGTTCAAAAATAATAGAACGGGACAACAAAGCCCCGTTGACTTCAAAATATGGATTTTCCGTGGTTGCGCCGATAAGAATCAGCGTGCCATCCTCCACAAAGGGAAGCAGATAATCCTGCTGGGTTTTATTGAAACGATGGATCTCGTCAATAAACAGAATCGTCCTCCTGGCATACATTCCCTGCAGCTGCCCGGCCTTCGCCACCACCTCTTCCATATCCTTTTTGCCGGCCACCGTGGCGTTGATCTGGGTAAACTCAGCGCTGGTGGTGTTGGCAATCACCCTTGCCAGGGTGGTTTTGCCCGTGCCGGGAGGCCCGTAGAAAATCACGGAGCTGATCTTATCCGCCTTGATGGCCCGGTAAAGCAGCTTGTCCTTTCCGATGATATGTTCCTGGCCTGCCACTTCCTCCAGCGTCCTGGGACGCATTCTTGCCGCCAGGGGAGCCTCCTTCTCCATATCGTTATTCCGCATATAATCAAATATATTTAAGTCCATTTACCCGACCCTGCCGTTTTCTTTTCCCTCTTCTGTCCGTCCTGGGCTTATCCTTCGCCCATCTGCCAGAAAGCAATTAGCAACGCGCCCTACCGCTTCAGATACACTTCGTTCTCGTGAACCGTCACGGATTCCAGGCTGCGCAAAAAGCTGGAAATTCTGCTGAAACCGAACTGTTTGAAATCCAGCTGCTTGTACTTTTTGTGCAGTTCATCGTTCAGGCTGGCCAGATTTTCCACCATACCGCCGTTTTTCTCTATCATACGGCAGATCTCCTGCTCCAGTTCCTCCTTGGTAAGGGTGGAACAGCGTTCCACATAATACTGGTTGCTGATCTTTTTCACATGCAGATCGGGAAATTCCTGCCCCAGCATGGTACTCAGCTTGGAGTAGCCGTAATTTCGCACGTCAAAATCCGTAAATTTGTCATTCAGCCGGTTTCCAAGCTGTGCCAGATCCACCTGCCTGCCGCCGTTTTCATTGATCAGGGCCAGAATCACCTGACGCACTTCGGCGATGGAAGTCACATTCTGCTCTTCTGACGAGACAACATCCTGGCTGCCGCTGTACTCGTTTGCCTTGGACTGCTTCTCCTCCATATTCTGCTCTGCCACCAGATTCAGATGGATGAATTTGTTGCAGGCCCGGGTGAGCGCCAGGGGCGTTTTGGACTCGCCCATCCCCAGCACAAACATATTCTCCTCGCGCAGGCGCATGGCAAGCCTGGTAAAGTCAGAATCACTGGTGACCAGGCAGAATCCCTGAACCTTGTTTTTATAGAGAATATCCATGGCATCGATGACCATGGCCATATCCGTGGCATTTTTTCCGGTGGTATAGGAAAACTGCTGCACCGGCATAATGGAATGCTCCAGCAATAGGCCCTCGGACCAGCCGTTTGCCCTGGACCAGTTGCCGTAAATACGTCTGTAACTGGTCAGCCCGTACTTTTCAAGCTCTTCAAATATGGTAACCGCATATTTGGAACTGATATTGTCCGCATCAATCAGTACCGCAAACTGCATTTTCTCATTGGACAAGTTTTCTGTATTCTCTTCCATACCGACTCCTATCTGTCCGCGCTTCCGGCATATTCTGCCGGGCACGCATCCCGTCTTTTGCCGCGCTTCCCTGCTGTCTCCTGAAACCTTTGTCTTATTATATTCTTTTTATGGGACAAATTCAAGACAAAAGCCAATAATATCTGTTACTATCTTTTCCTGTGGCAAGTGTACAGGATCCCGGCGATCAGACAAAACAGAGACACCACATGCAGAAACCCCCTGGCAAAGCCAAACCAAAAAGCCGCCGGTCCCTCTGTCTCGGTTATCATCAGGGCAATGCCGTTCAGAAGTAACCCTATGGGCAGCAGTACCGATGGTTTCCGCCTGCCCCACAGCCCGCTGTTTCCCGGCTCCACACAGCTTCTCTCCCTCAGGCCTGCCAGGATTTTGTCCAGACGCACAATCTGCCTGATAAATACAATGGCCAGCGCCGTCAGCAGACAGGCAAAGCCCAGCGTCATCCCGATAACTGCCTTGTCCTGGCTGTTGGCGGCACAGACCAGTTCCACCACAGCGGCAGCTATTTCCAGAACCGCGGCTATTTTGAACATCCATCTGGCCCTCTCATAATGTTCAATGCTTGATTCCACATCTGTATACAGCTCAAAAGGCCCCTCCACCGCTTTCTTCCGCAAAATCACCCACGGCCCCCACAGGCATACGATCTCCACATTCATTTCCCTCATAAATTCCCTATAATCCTTTTTCACCCGGAAGAATCCCTCCGTCAGGTCTACCTGATACAGGTATTCTCCGGGCCGGCAGGCTTCAAAACGGAAGAATCCGGCCAAAAAACCCGTCATTGCATAACCCTTCCGGGACATTTCATTCAGATACTCCGTCTCTTTTTCCTTATCCGTATACAGCCGAAATGTTATCATAACTCCTCCATTTTCTCCGCGTTTCGCAGCAATTCCTGCAGACGCCTTTTTTCCTCATAAAAGACCTTCCTGCCTAAATCCGTGATCAGATATTCTTTCTTCTTCCGGGAATCCGTCTCCTCACTGTAAATCCCGATCCAGCCTTTTTCCAGCATGGACTGTATGGCGCCGTACAAGGTTCCCGGTCCCGGTACCACCCTGCCTTTTGTCAGTTCCCCCACCTCCTGTATGATACCGTATCCGTGATTCGGTCTTCTCACGGAAAGCAGAATATAAAACATACTTTCCGTCAACGGAATGTTTTTCTCCATATTTTCCCCATTTCTGCGCGGCCTTTTGCGCATGTCAAGTTTGCGAATGCCGTGCAGACACAAACTTCCCTGCCTGCCCCCTTCCCGGACGCCCCCTATTTTGCCGCGCCCTCTGCGTTACCGCGCCCCCTGTTTCACCGTGCCCCATGCGTTGCCGCACCCCTGCGTTGCCGTGCCCCTTGTCTTGCCGCACCCCTGCGTTGCCGCTCCCCCTGTCTTGCCGCGCCCTCTGCGTTACCGCGCGTGGCTTTATATCGTCCCTCTATATATCGTATATCGATATATCTTTTTATAATATATCACCGGACGATATATTTGTCAATAAAATCTTCCCCTGATTCACCACATACGCCTGCATGTCTGATCCGTCCTGATTCATATTTAACCCCATTTCTGCGCGGCCTTTTGCGCATGTCAAGTTTGTGGATGCCGCGCAGACACAAACCTGGGATTGAAAATTTTCAATTTTCAATCTTCTCACTTTTTTAAAGTTTCAACAGTTCACGGTTCCTATGTATTCCGTATTTTTTATGAAATTTTTGCAAAAAGACTTGTTTGTGACGTAACGTAATAAGGTATACTATAAAGCAATACGAGGAGGTGTGACATGCATAAACAGAAAGCCATACCACAAGGTTATATGACCGTTGGCGAAGTCGCCAAAAAAATGGACATTACTGTACGGACATTACAACATTACGATAGAGAGGGCTTACTTTCCCCCTCTTCCATGAGTGAAGGAGGGCGAAGGTTATATACAGACAGAGACATCGTAAAACTTCATCAGATTTTATCGCTCAAACATTTAGGATTTTCTTTGGACGACATAAAAAACCGGCTGATCCCACTTGATACACCAGATGAAATTGCTGATGTTCTAATGGAGCAGGCAGCCGCTGTCAAACGGAAAATAGAAAGTCTGTCTGAATCACTCAGGGAATTGGAATTGTTGCGGGAAGAAGTCCTTCAAATGCAGTCTGTTGATTTCAAAAAATATGCTGATATTATTGTTAATTTACAGATGAAAAACGATTTCTATTGGCTGATTAAACATTTTGACGACCAGACCCTTGACCATATTCGCAGCCGTTTTGATAAAGATAGCGGAATGGTTTTTATGAATACTTTCATGCAGCTTCAGGACGAAGCAATAAGGCTTCAAAATGCAGGGGTTTCCGCGGACAGTGATGAGGGACAAACTTTTGCAAAAGCCTACTGGGATATGATAACAGATTTTACGGGCGGAGATATGAACATGCTTCCCAGGCTTATGGAATTAGGGCAATTTCAAAATACAGACCATGAATGGAAAGAAAAGCAGGAAATTGCCAACACATATATCGGGCAGGCATTGGACTTCTATTTTTCACATTTAGGCATTGACCCATTTCAGGAGGAAACCGAATGAGTGAAGCTATAAAAATCAGCAGTCTGACAAAGAGTTACGGAACGCACATTGTGCTGAATGGTCTGGATTTTTGCATACATCAGGGAGAAATTTTTGCTCTGCTGGGCGTAAATGGTGCGGGAAAAACCACATCCCTTGAATGTATTGAGGGTTTACGAAAATATGACAGCGGAAGCATTATCATAAACGGAATCATGGGGATTCAATTACAGTCAGCGTCTTTGCCGGAACATATAAAACCACTGGAAGCCGTTAAGTTGTTTGCCAAATGGAATAAGGCATCTCCTGATAAAAAAACACTTGACGCTCTGGGCATTTATGAATTTGCCAAAAAACAGTATTGTCAGTTGTCAACAGGGCAAAAGCGGCGGCTTCATTTAGCGCTTGCCTTAACACGAAATCCGGATATTCTGTTTCTTGATGAACCAACCGCAGGACTGGATGTTCAGGGACGCCTGTCCTTACATGAGCAAATCCGGCAGCTGAAAGCAATGGGAAAGACAATTATATTGGCAAGCCACGATATGACAGAAGTGGAAAATTTATGCGACCGGATTGCCATTCTTTCCGGCGGTAAAATTGCCTTTACCGGGACTGTCCAGCAGTTGGTCAAAACAATCGGAAAGCATTATAATATCACAATCCAGACTGAAAACGGAATGGAAAAATATGAATCTGAAAATATTGGAGACTCTCTGCTTACACTGCTTATGCAGTATAAAGAAAAAGGAGAAACCATAGTAGATATTCAGATAGACCGGGGTTCACTGGAACAACACTTTATAAAAATTGCAAAGGAGGCATAACAATGGGAGCATTTCTGTATGGAGTTGCTTTACAATGGAAATTAGATATCAGGAGCAAAACATTACTTATCACCTGCTATATCGTTCCGCTTATATTCTTTGCAATCATGGGCGGCATATTTACGTCAGTTATGCCGGAAGCGAAATATACGCTTATTCAGTCCATGACTGTATTCGGCGTGACAATGGGAGCGTTAATTGGCCTGCCCCCTTCTCTTGTTGAAATTTATGGCAGTGATATCAAAAAGGTCTATAAAGCAAATGGTGTTCCATCGATTTTGGGTCTTGCCTTAACCAACATTTCAGCGTATATTCATTTGTTCATTATGAGCATTATTTTATATATTGCCGCACCACTGGCCTTTCATGCTGAAATACCAAACAATCCCAGCGTGTACTTCATCAGCCTTGCTGTTTTTATTGCAGTATCACTTAGTATTGCCAGCATAATCGGTCTGGCAGTAAAAGACCCGGCGAAAACCTCTATGTTTTCTATTATTGTTTTTTTACCGTCAATCATGCTTTCCGGAATTATGTTTCCGATGGAACTGCTTCCAGAAGTGTTTGAAACAATAGGAAAATTATTTCCGGCTACATGGGGATATAAACTAATGGCAGAAAATGCTTTGAAGTTCCAATGCCTTTTGCCACTACTCCTGATTTTTGTTTTATCTACTGTTATATGTAATATTCTGTTACGGAAAATTGATAAATAGCAAAATCGGCCAAGCCGGCGGGCGGTAAAATGAGCGGGCTTCGCGCCGTACGACAGCCCCATGAATATTTCAAAGCACCGGGGCCGCCCTTTATCCGGGCTTGTGGCATGAGGACACATTCCAAGGCAGATCCAACTCCTTAAGATTGGTACTTTGAAGTAACATACTCCTTTTTCAATTGCAGTTTGCGGAAACTCAGGGAAAGCCCAAAATGAAAAAGGTGGTGAATCTCTTCACCACCTTAAAATCTAATTTCAAATCATCGGGGCGTGTTTTCTATTGTTTTGCCAGAAACATCATAATGTCATTGCTGCGTGCGATGAACCTGGCCATGGCTTCAGGGGCAAGGGGCGCCTGCTGAATCTTTGCCAGATCATAGAGCTGTTCACAGATCATGTCCACATTCTCACCCTCCTGGTGATCGTTGACATACTGTACAAGGGGATGGTTTGCATTGAGGATCAGTGTCTCTCCCTCCCCGCCGAAGCCTCCCATATCCATGCCGGGCATGGAATACATCTTCATCATATCCTGCATACGCCGGGTCTCCTCGGACAGCGTCAGCACGGAAGAAATCTTTTCATCCTTCAGCTTCTCCACCTTCACGGTGAGCTTGTCATTGTCCAGGACCTTCTTCATGATCTCGCCCAGGGCCTTTGCCTGCTCTTCCAGTTCCTTCTCTGTCTCCTGGTCAGTCTCGGACTTCAGGGCATCCGTCACATCCGCATCGATTCTCCTGAATTTCACACCCTCATTCTTGGACTCCAGCTGCTGGATAAAAGGCTGGTCAATATTGTGGGTCAGAATGACGGCTTCCATGCCGTTCTCCTTAAACATTCTGACATACTGGCCCTGCTGCTGCTCATCGGTGACATAATAGATGGTCTTTTCCTTCTTCTCCTCTTCGTCCCCGGTTTCATCCTTGTCGGACACCACCTCGGCCTCCACCTTTTCACCGTTCTCGTCCACGGCATTGCCGGTTCCCCCGGTCTCCTCACCTTCTGCTTCCTCACCTTCGCCGGCGGGCTTCACCTCCAGGCACTCGGGCAGTGTGAGATATTTGCCGTCCAGATTTTTGAACAGGATATAGTCGTTCATTCTCTCGCAGAACTTGTCGTCCTTCAGGCAGCCGAACTTGATAAAGGGGCTGATGTCATCCCAGTATTTGTCATACTCTTCCTTCTCGGTCTTGCACATACCGGAAAGCTTGTCTGCCACTTTCTTGGAAATATATTCTGAAATCTTCTTTACAAAACCATCATTCTGCAAAGCGCTTCTGGACACATTCAGGGGCAGATCCGGACAGTCGATGACGCCCTTCAGAAGCATCAGAAATTCCGGAATCACTTCCTTGATATTGTCCGCGATAAATACCTGGTTATTATATAATTTAATGGTGCCCTCGATGGATTCATACTCCATATTGATCTTGGGGAAGTACAAAATTCCCTTCAGGTTGAAAGGATAGTCCATGTTCAGGTGAATCCAGAACAGCGGCTCTTTATAGTCATGGAAAACCTTGCGGTAAAATTCCAGATACTCTTCCCTGGTGCAGTCATTGGTATGCTTTGTCCACAGGGGCCTGGTCTCATTCAGCAGCTCCGGGCGCTTCCTGATCTTCAGCTTCACCGGCTCCGGCTCTTTTTCCTCTGTCCCGGCATCGTTCCCTTCCGCCTCCGTTTTCTCCTCTTCCTTCTTCTCTTCTTCCTTCTTTTCCGGCTGGATCACTTCCAGCACCACATCATCCTCCAGCTTCTCGTCTTCCCTGATGATCTGGGTCTCCGTGGTGTCTGCCTTGGACAGATACAGTTCCGTGGGCATGAAGGAACAGTATTTCCTGATCACTTCCCGCGCCTTGTATTCATTGCAGAATTCCAGGCAGTCTTCGTTCAGGAACAGAGTTATGGAAGTACCCACTTCCGTCCTGTCCCCATCCTCCATGGAGAACTCCGTGCCGCCATCGCATTCCCAGTGGACAGCCTTTGAACCTTCCTTGTAGGATAAAGTATCAATATGCACCTCGTCGGCCACCATGAACGCTGAATAAAAGCCCAGTCCGAAATGTCCGATGATCTGGTCCGCATTGCTCTTATCCTTGTATTTTTCAATGAAATCGGCGGCGCCGGAGAAAGCAATCTGGTTGATATACTCTTCCACCTCGTCCGCGGTCATTCCCAGACCATTGTCGGTTACCGTCAGGGTCTTCTTCTCCGGGTTGACCACCACATCAATACGCGCCTTATAGCCTTCCGGCAGCGTATACTCGCCCATCATATCCAGCTTCTTCAATTTCGTCACGGCATCACAGCCATTGGAAATCAGCTCCCTGTAAAAAATGTCATGATCGGAGTACAGCCACTTTTTGATAATCGGAAAAATGTTTTCACTGTTGATTGATAAACTACCGCTCTTTGCTGCCATTTTCAACATCCCTTTCTTTTCTCTTTTTTTGTCTTGCAGAACCTCATAAATTCCGGTTTTCAAACCCTGAGATTAAGTTTAAGACGGGCTCTCCCAAATGTCAAGCATAAATTAGCACTCATTTTGCATGAGTGCTAATAATTATCGTGAAAAGCCTGAAAATAAGGCATTTTCAGAAATCTAAATTTTTTCTAAACTGGTTCGTGTCCCAAAATACTCTCTGCGGGTATATGTCACCGTTTTGGAAAATTTGTGCCGTACAAGGGCGCAGACAGGATACAGAACCTGAATCCGCCGCAAAAATCACGAAAATAAAGAATACGCATAACCGGCATGATTATGGGAAAACGCTCCGGGGTCAGTCCGGAAAATACCTGGCATACACGTCAAAAAAGTCCATGGTCACCAGGGCGTCATCATGCAGCAGGTTTATTTCCTCCCACACTTTTGTATTCAGCTGCCGGGCCAGGGTTCCCACAAAGGCGTCATATTCCTGCCCGAACACTTCCCTGCGTCTTTCCTCCACAATGGTCAGCTTGTTCAGATCTGTCTGCTCCCTGTCGAAGGTACTGATACATTTGATAATATGATACCCCACCTCCGTCTCAATGACCTCGCTGACCTGGTCTGTCTCCAGGGAAAAGGCGGTCTCCTCGAAAGCGGGATCCATCTCCCCTTTGCCGAAGGAATACGTAATCACGGAATCCTCACTGTAACGGGATGCCAGATCCACAAAATCCTCCCCTTCCTCCACCGCCATTCGCTGGACCTCCCGGGCGGTTTCAAGGATCCCCTGCTTCATCTCATCAGAATAATCGATTTTCTCCCCTGCCCCATCCGTGACGCAGGTGCGGAACAGAATATGCTGCACGGTGATGGTACGGGCCTCGTCATCGCTGATCTCGGGTTTGACATCCTGAATGATATAGCGGTAAACTTTGTCTGCCAGGGCGTATTCCCGGTACAACTGCTCTATGGTATCGTCACTCACGCCCAGAAGCTCCTTCTCCCGTTCTGCCAGGGAGCCAAAATATTCTTCCGCCGCCTTCTCCACCTTTTTATTTTCGGATTCATCCAGTTCCACACCCCTGGCTTCCGCCAGCAGGTACATGGTCTTGATCTGGGCCATTTTCGCCAGGACAGTATCTTTCACATTTTCCTCCAGCGTGACCCCGTCCCGGGATACATTCCAGACTGCTGTCCCGTAGACACTTTCGTACTGGTTCTGGGTGTTGGTCAGATATACCATCATTTCCGGTACGGTACACACACTGCTGCCGATCCGGAACACCTCATTCCTGCCCAGGCCCGTGGTAAAGACCACTTTCGCCCCCTCTTTGTCAGCGCAGCCCGTGAGTCCCCCGAAAGTCAGTACCAGACAGCCCAGAAAAACCAGCGCCCAGCGCCGACCCGGCTTTTTTTTTGTTTTTCCCTTCCCCGGCTTCTGTCTGCCCGGACCGTGCTTTTCTCTCATTTCCATCAAGATATCACCTGTCTTCTCCCGTCTCCATTCCCATCCCTTGTCACTGCTTCTCATGATTATACGGCATGGCAGTCTGCTTATATATGGCATGCCAGCCTATACATACATCACAAAACACTCTGCATATTCATGACAAAATAATCTGCACATAAATGACAAAACAATTTGCCCATACTCTGTATATGGTTCTCTCTGCTACGGAGCATGGGCATTTTCATGACATGTATAAATGTTTTACCGTTTTTACCTCTATTCGATCACATGGATCCAGCCTTCCGGAGCCTCTATCCTGCCCATTTGGATACCGGTCAGGGTATCATACAGCTTTTTGGTGACCGGCCCCATCTCGTTCATGCCGCTGGGGAAGCAGATCTCCTTCCCATGGTCCACCACCTTGCCCACCGGGGAGATCACGGCCGCCGTACCGCAGAGACCGCATTCTGCAAAATCCTTAATTTCCTCCAGAAGAACTTCCCGTTCCTCCACTTCCAGGCCCAGATATTCTTTGGCCACATGCACCAGAGAACGTCTGGTAATGGAAGGAAGAATGCTCTGTGATTTGGGTGTCACCACCTTGTTATCCTTTGTGACAAACAAGAAATTGGCGCCTCCCGTCTCCTCCACTTTGGTACGGGTGGCGGGATCCAGATACATATTTTCGTCAAAACCTTCCTTGTGTGCCGTCACAATCGCATGCAGGCTCATGGCATAATTCAGGCCCGCCTTGATATTTCCGGTTCCGTGGGGCGCTGCCCGGTCAAAATCGCTGACACATATGGTCAGTGGTTTGGCGCCGCCCTTGAAATAAGGCCCCACCGGCGTGCAGAAAATGCGGAACTGATATTCATCCGCAGGCTTTACACCGATGACTGAATTCATGCCGAACATATAAGGACGTATATATAAAGTCGCGCCGCTTCCATAAGGAGGCACATAATCCACGTTGGCTTTCACGGCCTTTGTAACGGCATCCACAAAACGCTCTTTGGGAAAGGCCGGCATCTCCAGCCTTCTGGCAGAGTCTTCCATGCGCTGGCCGTTTAAATCCGGACGGAACGCAACAATATGCCCGTCATCCGTGGTATATGCCTTCAGCCCCTCAAATATGGTCTGCGCATACTGCAGCACGCCGGCGCACTCGTTTAGTACCACATTGGCATCTTCGGTGATCGTACCCTCATCCCAGGCGCCTTTTTTATAGTAGGAGACATATCTTTTTTCCGTCTGAATATATCCGAAACCAAGATTACTCCAGTCAATGTTTTTCTTTTCCACTGCCATTACCTTCTTTCCATATGTGTATTTTTTACAATTATTATACTTTTCCGCGAAAAAGTCAATAGACATCCTTATTTTCCTGCCGTTCACAAGTCCCGCAGTATTTCAGGCCTGCATTCACGGCAGCCACATTTTCTTTTTGACTCTTTTTCTTTTATTCTTATTTTCTTTCATATCTTAAGAAAGTATACGCAATGTCAAAGTAAGTCTGTTCCTCACTGTCCGCGGTGATCTCCCAGTCCGGATCCTTGTCCAGATTGGGAAACCATGCGTCTGCCTCATAACTACGGTCTATTTTGGTGATATGAACCCTGTTGCACCAGGGAAGCAGCTGGCGGTAGATGCTTTCCCCGCCCACACAGTAGACATCCTCTTCCCGATACGCCTTCAGCCCGGCCCTAAGCTCCTCCAGGGAATGTACCACTTCCGCTCCTTTTACCCGGAACTGCGGATCCCTGGAAAGAATAATGTTGGTCCTGCCCTGAAGGGGAAGACCCTGGGGAAATGTTTCGAGAGTCTTTCTCCCCAGCACCACTACCTTGCCGGTGGTTTCCTCCCGGAAATGCTTATGGTCATTGGGAATCGTCACCAGAAGCCTGCCGTTTCTGCCGATGGCCCAGTTACTGTCCACTGCCGCGATCATATTCATAAAATCAGTCTCTCCTTTTTCCTTACTGCCATTTATCGCAGAGGGAATTGATCTGGTCTGCGAATTTACCCATATCTTTATTCGGCATGCCGTCAATGTCCTTGACCAGGTTAAGCAGCCTCTGGGCAGCCGCAAGCAGTCTTGCATACACACCCGCAGCAATAGTCTTTGCCTTCTTCTTTACCGGCACAGGAACAGCCTCGTATTCCAGCTTTCCCGAAATCAGGTCGAAAACCGTCCCGCTGTATGGCGCATAGGTCCGCAGTCCGTATTCGTTTTTCAGGCATTCTGCAAAACTGATGCATACGGTGTCTTCTCCGTGTACCACAAACACCTTTTTGGGTTTCTCCTCGAATCCGGTCACCCAGTCGATGAGCCCGTTTTTGTCCGCATGGCCGCTCATGCCCACCAGCTTCCGGATCTGGGCCCTGACCTGGATGGACTCCCCGAACAGCTTTACTTCGTCAATCCCTTCCACAATCGTCCGTCCCAGGGTTCCCACGGCCTGATATCCCACAAAGAGAATGGTACATTCCTCTCTCCATAAATTGTGTTTCAAATGATGCCTGATACGCCCCGCCTCGCACATACCGGATGCGGAAATGATTACCTTGGGAGTGTCGATAAAGTTGATCTCCCGGGATTCCTCACTGGTAATAGCAAGTTTTAATCCCGTGAAGGAAATGGGATTGATACCGTCACGCACCAGTTCCAGAGCTTCCCCGGCAAAGCATTCCATACGGTTATCCTGGAAAATTCCCGTGGCCTCCACCGCCAGGGGACTGTCCACATACACAGGGAAGTTTTCATGGCCTTTTACCAGATTGTTCACCTTGATCTTCCGCAGGAAATACAGCAGCTCCTGGGTCCGGCCCACGGCAAAGGAAGGAATGACCACATTGCCGCCCCTGTCAAATGTCTCTTTCAGGATGCCCGCCAGTTCCTTCACATAGTCCGGGCGGTCCGTGGCATGCAGCCTGTCACCGTATGTAGATTCCATAACAACATAGTCTGCCGTCTTGGTGCAGGCCGGATTCCGCAGCAGCGGATCATTTTTATTGCCGATATCCCCGGAAAATACAACTTTCTTCGTATTCCCGTCTTCCGTCAGCCACACCTCGATGCTGGACGAACCCAGAAGGTGCCCGATATCCGTAAAACGTATGGTCAGTTCATCGCATATTTCCAGTTTCTGGTTATAATGGCAGGGAACCAGTCTCCTGATCACGCCTTCCGCGTCTTCCATGGTGTAAAGAGGTTCCATGGCCGCAACGCTTTCGCTTCGTTTTGCCTTGCGGTTTTTCCATTCTGCCTCCATCATCTGAATATGCGCACAGTCACGGAGCATAATACTGCACAAGTCCGCGGTGGCGTCCGTGGCATACACCTGGCCCCTGAACCCTCTTGCATAAAGGAGGGGCAGCAGACCGGTGTGGTCAATGTGGGCATGGGTCAGAAGCACATAGTCTATCAGTGACTCATCCACCGGAAGGGGCACATTCTCGAATACATTTACCCCCTGTTCCATACCACAGTCCACCAGGATGTGTTTCCCGCCCGCTTCCAGGTAATGACAACTTCCTGTTACCTCATGGGCCGCACCAACAAAAATCAGTTTCATAGCCATACCTCCTATTTTTAGTTCCGTCACTTCGCCTCCCTGCCCCCTTGGGGGGAGTCATTTTCAGCAGCCTTCTGCTTCTGAAAATCCTCCCGGGCATGGATGCTCGTGACTGTTTTTAGTTCCGTCACTTCGCCTCCCTGCCACTCCAAGGGAAATCATTTCCTGCAGCCTGGCTGCTTCTGTTTTTTTCTCCCGGGCATGGATGCTGATGACTTATTTTTTGTTCCGTCCCCTGGCCTCCTTACTTCAGGGCGTTGGCAGTTTCGTAGAAATGATAATAAATTCCCTTCTTATCGATCAGCTGCTCATGATTTCCTTCCTCCACAATCCCCTCCTCCGTCAGTACAAGAATTCTGTCCGAATTGCGGATGCTGGACAGTCTGTGTGCAATGGTCAGGGTTGTTCTGCCCTCAGACAGCTTTGCCAGGGACTGTGCCACCGCAAATTCACTTTCATTGTCCAGGGCAGAAGTGGCCTCGTCCAGTATGATCACCGGAGGATTTTTCAGGAACACCCTGGCAATGCTGATTCTCTGCTTTTGTCCGCCGGACAGCTTCACGCCCCTCTCTCCCACATAAGTGCGGTAGCCATCCTTTAACCCCGTGATAAATTCATGGGCGCCGGCCCGTTTTGCCGCATCTTCCACTTCCTCTTCCGTAGCGCCCGGTCTGCCGTATATAATATTATCGTAAATCGTTCCCGAAAACAGATACACATCCTGCTGTACAATCCCAATATTTCCCCTGAGGCTTTTCAGGGTAAAATGTTTGATATCCTCCCCATCCAGAGTAATCCTTCCGGCAGAGACATCATAAAACCTGGGAATTAGGTTGCACAGAGTGGTTTTTCCGCCGCCGGAAGGCCCCACAATGGCTACTTTCTCCCCGGAACGGATGCTCAGGTTCAGGTTTGCGAACACTTTGTTGTGATCGTCCGGATATTCAAAACTGACATTTTCAAACACAATATCCCCTTTTGTCTTCCCCAGGGCCACCGCGTCCGGCTCGTCAAAAATTTCAATATCCGCATCCACGATCTGAAGGAAGCGCTCAATCCCCGTCATCCCCCTCTGGAACTGTTCCGCAAACTCAATAATCCTGCGTATTGTGGCAATCAGAGTGGTAACGTAGAGCATGTATGCCACCAGGTCTCCCGGTGCGATCATGCCTTCAATCATAAAGATGCCGCCTGCCACCAGTACCAGCAGATACATCAGTCCGTCAAATATTTTTACCGCAGTGTGAAATGCCGCCATGTACCGGTAGGTCAGCTTCTTGATGTCCAGAAACTCCCCGTTGTCCCGCTCAAATTTTCCCGTTTCCACCGCCTCATTGGTAAACGCCTTTACCACCTTATGTCCCAGCAGACTGTCTTCAATCCTTGCGTTCAGCTCCCCGATCTGGTTGCGCTGCCTGCGGAACGCCGCCCGCATCCTGAAATTCAAAAACATGCACACGGCCAGCATCAGGGGCACACACAGGAAAATAAGCAGCGTCAGGGGCAGATTGATGCCCGCCAGCACCACAAAGGCAATTACGGTCTTGATTCCCGCGATAAAAAATTCCTCCGGACAGTGATGGGCAAATTCTGTCACATCAAACAAGTCGTTGGTGATCCGGCCCATGATCTGTCCCACCTTGGTATTATTATAATAGGTGTCCGACAGTTTCTGCAGATGCTCATAGGCATCCCTGCGCATATCCGTCTCGATCCTGGCCCCCATCACATGCCCCATGTCCGCCATGTAATAGCCCGCAAAACAGTCCAGAATCCGCAGAACCAGGTACAAAAGCCCCAGGCCGCCCACGGTCTTCACCGAAAGGGCCGCCAGATCCCGGATTCCTTCATTGGTAATATAGCGCATGATCAGGGGCAGCACCAGCTCGCACACCGTGGTCATGGCAGCACAGAACAAGTCCAGAAACAGAGTTCCCCGGTATTTTTTAAAATAAGGCAGAAATCTCCGCAATAATTCTTTTGTATTGTACTGTTTCGGTTCCATTTTATCCTCCCGCCTTCCTTCTTCCGGCCCTTCTTATCCTGATTCCGTTTTTCTGTCCCGCTTCTGGTTCTCCCCGGCAGACACAAGATTCTCCGTCCCTCTTCCGGGTACCTTTCCCTTTTCTGTCCCGCTTCTGCCCCGCAGACACCGGATTCCTCGTCCCTCTTCCGGGTACCTTTTCCCTTTTCTGTCCCGCTTCCGGGTCCTCCCCGGCAGACACAAGATTCTCCGTCCCTCTTCTGCTTCCCTTTCCCCCAAACCAGTTTCTTAATTCCATTTTATGAGGTAAGGTCAGAAAGTATTTTGACCCCAGTCATACCACGGTCCCGGAATCATGTATCCACATGCAGGCATGACCTTTTGCTTCTAATATTATTTTATTATGTAATGGCATTTATCGCAAGGAAAAGTTGCGCGAAATCTAAAATAACCTGTCTGCTCGACAAACCCGGAAATTAATGGTAAGATTAAAAAAATTCATTTATGACAGCATATCCTCCGCGGCCAGAGGCACACACGCCTGTCCACGGAAGGTATCCTGGGACGGGAGAGACATTATGGCACAATCCGGCACAAAACCCCTGGACGATTTTCATCAGATGCATTTTGACAGCATCCAGGCGCTGCGGGGCATCACGGCGCTTTTTATCCTGCTGGAGCACATTCGTTTTCTGAACTGCGGCGCTTTCGGCGTAGATATCTTTTTTTGTATCAGCGGGTTTATGATCCTGTTCTCCACCCATTCGGACAGCCGTTTTTTTCTGCGAAAAAGGCTGATAAGGATTCTGCCCCTTTACTACCTTATGACCCTGGGAACCTTTCTGCTCCTGCTGCTGTTCCCCCGGATGTTCGAACAGACCCGGGCAAATCCCGTATTTCTTCTGAAAAGTTTCCTCTTCCTTCCTTTCGACATCGGCGGCGGCGTACTGCAGCCTTTGATGCGCATCGGCTGGACGGTAAACTGTGAAATATTCTTCTATTTCCTGTTTGCCATTGCCATGCGCATCAGCCATAAATACCGGGGACTTTACTGCGGCCTCTTCCTGCTGGCATTTGTTGCCGCGGCCCGGCTTCTTCCCTCTCCTCCCGCTTTCCTGGCCTTTTACGGGAATCCTGTGATGCTGGAGTTTCTTTTGGGCATGATCTGTTACGGAGCGGCCCGGGGCCTGTACCGCAGCCGGAAGCTGTCCCGATTCTGCCTCTGTTTTACCATTCCCCTTCTCGCCGTCGGCTTCCCTGTCCTGGCCCTCACCAAGCAGACCGTCAATATTCTGGGATTCCGCAGACCTCTTGTGTGGGGAATTCCCGCCTTTCTCATTGTGCTGTGCGCCTTTCTGACCGGCCTGTTTTTTTCCGGGGCAGACGCGGATATTTCCCCCTCATGCCCGGAACGGTCTGCGCCGCAATCCAGCAGGGAAGATTCATCTTCTCCTACCCGCCGCGCAGGGCGCGTGCAGCTTTTGCCGCTGATTTCCTCACGCGCCCCTGCGCAATCAAGCAGGGGAACGCTCTTCTCCACTCCCCGACCCGCCGGGTGCATGTTGCGTCAGCAACCATTTTCCTTATGCACCCGCGTGCACACAAAAAAGCCAGGCCTTCTGGTCTGGCTTGGCAATATCAGCTTTTCACTCTACCTGGTTCATTACTATCCTGTCATGCTTCTGGACCGGGCAGTCTTTGATTTCTCGGCCTGTACCCCCCGGGCCCTTCTGGGCGCCGCCGTGGCTGTGGCAGTCAGCATCTTCTGCGCTTTCATCAGCTGGGCGCTGATAGAAAAACGTTTTTCCGCATGGCTGCGGTCCCTGCTTCTCAGATAAGATACTGATAGGGACTGATATAATACAGTCCGCTGAAAAAATGGAGCGACAGCAGCATCCAGCCTGCCGCAACCTCCGCCCTGCCCCATCTCCCGGGGCCGGGGGCAATGGTAATGTGAACCAGCCTGGCAGCTGCCATCACCCATATCAGAAGCATTCCCGACATCATGCACCAGGCAAAATTCAGATGCCAGAGCCTGCTCCCCGTCTCCACAAAAAAGCAAAACTCAAGTGTCCCCACCGCATATCCCAGCAGACACAGTTTTCCCTCCACGGAATTCCAAAAATATTTCCAGTTTGTCAGGCACATCCAGAAGGGAAAAGCCATGGACAGCACCAGGGATTTCGGAATACTGGGGGAAACACTGTGCCAGGCCGTCAAAAACGGGTAAACCGCCACATGGGAATCCGGATCCGTCCCCCCAAGAAAATAAAAAGCCGCATATTCCAGCAGCAGGTACAGCATGGCAGGAATGGATGCACAGCCTATCCTCCACATAAAGCCCCATACCTCCCGGACTTCTCCTCTGTGCTGCGCCTTCTCCTTCCCTTCCGGCTGTCCTGCCCTGTGCTTCCCTCCCGATTCTGCCCGGACACTTTCCTGCCCGGAACCCATGCCTGCTTTCCTACCGGACAGAAATGCCTTCCCCGGCAGATGTTTTTTTATTTCTGTCCAGGGCCCTTCCCTGCCGGACCCGCGCCACAGCGCCCCCGCCAGATCTCCCAGAAGGTACAGCGCCCCCGCCGGAAGCAGCATATACATGAAAGTAGGTTTGGCAAACGCGGAAAAAAGCAGGCATACGGAGAAAAGTACGTAAAGCACCCTGTCGCTCCCGATACCCGTAAAATAAAGTTTTTCCTTCCCCCGGTACCTGCGGATCAGGTCTGCGGCCAGCATAAAGCACAGCAGGCCGAAAGGTTTCACCGCCGTATGTGTGGGATTGAAAATCGGATTGATGGAAAACTGTCCTTCGTACTGATACGGATTGAACCAGTACATATACATGGGCTGTACCAGGCTCAGCATTCCGGCTGCCCCTGCCGCCAGGATTCCCCCGTCCCGCCCGTTAAGTCCGGCCACTGTCCGGTCTGCCAGAAAAAACATGACAAAATAGTTCAGCAGCGCAAAGCCGCCGCACACAAATGCCACAGCCTCCATGGGCGGCATCACCAGAAACTTTATACTGCCCTTGACACACAGATGCCACAGCAGATACGGAATTTTGCGCCAGGCGTTCCACATTCTGTCCAGGTAAATATCCTGGGCATATCTGGCATGTTCCTGAATATCATTTAACTCCTGGCTCCCCACCTGGTTCAGCGCATATTTGTAAACGATAACAAAAACAGCCATTCCCAAAAATGCCGCCAGCGCATATTTTGTATAACTTTCGCCGCCCTCTTTGCCCTGCTTTCCTATCTGCATACGCCTGCCCTCCATTCGTCCCAATGTCTGATGGCTATTATACCGCCCAAATGTTATTTTGTCAAAATACCCGGGAGCCTGCACCATTCCATATCAGCTGTTCCCTTGACTATGTTTATTGCGCACCATTTTCCTCTTCCTGCAATAGCCAATCAACTAGATTGTAAATCCCAATACCCTCATAACCATATTTCGGGTGCCTGGTTCTGGCAATGACTTTTTTAGGATAAGCATCCCGGATTTGCAGTAATGGCAGACATTCTCTTTCAAGAGTATTCTGATCCGAAATACTGTCACTGACCTGGATATAGATTCTCTCGTTCCCTTTTTGCGCTACAAAATCAATTTCCTTCTGATACAATTTTCCGACATACACATCATATCCCCGGCGGAGCAGTTCAATACAGACCATATTCTCATATACCCTGCCGTAGTCCATATTCCTGCTTCCTAAAATCGCATATCGGATACCTGTATCGCACAAATAGAATTTTTCAGAACTCTCCAAATACTTCTTTCCGCGGATATCATAACGCTTTATGTCATAAAAAACAAAGGCATTGCACAAATATTTAATATATCTGCCGACTGTTACATGATTCGTTGTTGTCTTATCCGTTGTCAGCAGCTGACTGACCTTGTTTGGAGAGGTAAGGTTGCTGATGTTATCCATGAGGAATTCGCTCAGTCTCTGCAGGACCAACGTATCCGGCAAAGAATATTTCTGCACAAGGTCTCTCGTGACGATTGTTTCATAAACTTCCTTAATGTAATTTACTCTATCCTTTTCCGTTCTGTAAGCATAAGAACCTGCCAGTCCTCCCTTTATGGAATACTCGTCAAAAAGTTTTTCCTTATCGCCGGTCTCCTCATAATACTGACAGTATTCCTGAAAACTGAATGGAAACACATGAATCCCGATATAACGTCCGGTAAAAAGAGTTGCCAGATCGGCACTTAATAAAAAAGCATTGGAACCCGTAATATAAATATCATATTTTCCTTTGGAATAAAGACTGTTGATTGCCAATTCAAATTTTGGACACATTTGAACTTCATCCACAAAAAGGTAATTTGCTTTTTCCTCTTGAAAATGTTCCTCTACGTAAGCATGAAGTGCATGATACTCTCTGATTTCTTCATGTATCAGATCCATAAAGTCAATAAAGATAATATTGATGTTTTCATAATGATTTTTCAGGTACTCAATATATGCCTGCATCAATTTTGACTTTCCCGAACGACGAATGCCTGTGATGATTTTAATATCAGGAGTCTGGTTCAAGTCAATTATCCTATTCAGATACTTTGTTCTTGTTATTGTCTTCATATAATCGCCCGCTTTCAAAAAATAAATTTTTTTATTTTTTTGAAACCACATTGCAGTTCCCATTATACCAGCACAAAATAGTATATGCTGCATGACATTTTATGGATGATTCCCCGTCTCATAGCACCACCTGGCGATATCGGCGATGAGCTCCGCCGGAAGGGGCTTGCCGTAGGGAATCTGTATGGTCCCTTTGCTGGTCTTGTATCCCTCCAGCCGCGCTGCGAACGCCTGGACGGCCTCCGGTCCCGGATACAGGCCCACATGCTTCTTGAATCCCGCAAAATGGATGATATTGTGCTTCTTCCAGAAAGTCGGCATGCTCCAGGAAAGCCGCTCCTGGGCATCCGGCAGGGCGGCGCGTATGGCATCCCTCACCTGGTTCAGATACGGTCTCGCCTCCTCCGGCTGGGCAGCGATATATTCGTCAATGGTATCCGGGGCTTTCCCGCAGTAATGACTCTGTTCTTGTCTCTGAAAAGTGCGGCCGCACTTGGGGCATTTCCACATTTCTGATTCCTCCTTCCATTCAGCCGAATCTCCTAAATCGTTCCTGTTCTCTCCCGCTTCATTCCCGTTCCCGGACCGTCACCCGGACGCTGTCCCCCGGCTGTTTCCCGATCTGCGCCCGGATGCTTTTCAGCACGCCGATGATATAGCAGACGCTTCCGTCCTCATTCTTTACGCCCATGTTCACGATGCTGCCGTCATAGGCCTCCCCGTCGAAGGTGGCGTGCACCTTCACCCTGCCCCGGCCGAACTCCTTCCGGATGTCGTAGGGGAAGACCACATACGCGCCCCCTGACTCCCCTGCCGCGTAAAGCAGGGATTCGTATTCATACACTTTGTCCTTCACTGTTTCACCTCATCCGTTCCGTTTTATATAGTATACCAAAAAACAGTATTTTCCGATATTGATCTATTTTATTCTTTCCCACGGGAAACATCGAAGGCGGCCCTACAAGGCGCAAAGCTTTCTCTTGACAGATTGGCAACTAGTTGCTATAATCCAATCATGCAATATGCAACTAGTTACCTATGAGGAGCGCCCATATGCATTTAGATGATTTGACCAGAAAATTCTCAGGCACCAGGGAAGACCAGGGCAAGGCAATCTTCAGCACCCTGTTCATCGCGGGGAACAGGCTGCAGACCCTGTTCGACAGCCATATACAGGAGCTGTCCCTGAAACAGTTCATGCTGCTGTCCATAGTCAGGCAGTCACAGGAGCCTCTGACTTTTACCCAGTCGGGGAACCTCCTGGGCTGTTCCAGGCAGAACATCAAGAAGCTGGCGGATGTCCTGGAGAAAAAGGGCTTCATCACCCTCCGCCAGAGCCCCTGCGACACCAGGGCCATGTGCATCTGCCCCACCGAAAAAGCGGACGACTATTTCCGGAAAGATTTTTCCCGGTATCGGGAAGAGCTGCGGTATCTCTTTGAGGTGTATACGGACGGGGAAGTGGAGACCCTTTTCCGGCTGCTGTCCAGGCTGTACGCCGGGATAGAGAACCTGGAGCGGAGGACATGCCATGAGGAAACGAAAAAGCCTGCAATGGAAAACGATTAAAAAAGGAGGTTCGGGCAGATGAAGACAATCGTGATCTACAATTCCCAGACAGGATTTACGGAAAGGTACGCAAAGTGGATAGCGGAGGCGGCGGGCGCCGACTGCATGGCCTTATCGGAGG
>CAJTLR010000036.1 GCA_910577185.1 uncultured Acetatifactor sp. | reverse complement strand
CCCGGAGGTCCAGGCACGGAACGGAGGAGAACTGACAGCCGGGGAAGACTCGGGGGAAGATATCCCGGGAGATGACAGTGCGGAAAACACGGAAAGTATCCCGGAGGGCACGGTGCCGGAAGAAGTTCCGAAATTAAAGGGAAATTCCAGACTGGGCTGGCTGCCGGAACCGGAGGAAGCCGTTCCCGCGGGAGGAGAGGCAGATAATCCGGAAGATGTGCTGCCGGCCAGCAATCCCCTGGCCATAGGGTCAGAGCCTTTTGCGGCCCAGGAGACGCCTGATACGGCCGTTTTTGATGAGACCATCATCAGCGAATACGGTGTGTTTATTGATGTGGAGACAGGAACCGTACTGGCGCAGAAAGAAGCCCGGACCAGAATGAACCCGGCCTCCATGACCAAGATCCTGACAGTGCTGGTGGCGGCAGAACATCTCACGGAGGCTGACCTGGATGAGACCGTGACCATCACCATAGATATTACGGATTACTGTTATACCAACGAGTGCAGCATTACGGGATACGAGGTGGATGAGACCGTGCCGGTGAGAGATTTGTTCTATGGTACCATTCTGCCGTCAGGTGCGGATTCGGCCCTGGCCCTGGCAGAATATGTGGCGGGCTCCCATGAGGCTTTTGTGGATCTGATGAACCAGAAGCTGGAGCAGATGGGACTGGCAGAGACTTCCCATTTTACCAACTGTGTGGGACTGTATGATGAGGAACATTACACCACCGCCTATGACATGGCAGTGATGCTGAAAGCGGCTGCGGACAATCCTTTCTGCAGGGATATTCTCTCGGCCCACACGTATGCCACGGCGTCTACCGCGCAGCATCCGGAGGGAATGCTGATCTCCAACTGGTTTCTGCGCAGGATAGAGGACCGGGATACCCACGGGGAGGTTTTGTGCGGCAAGACAGGGTTTGTGGACCAGTCCGGCAGCTGTGCGGCAAGCCTCGGGACGGATTATGAGGGAAAGGAATATCTGTGTGTGACGGCGGCTTCCCAGGGTTCCTGGAGATGTATCGCCGACCAGGTGGAACTGTACCAGAGATTTCTTCCGGAAGCGGAAACGGAAAGTACGGAGCAGACGGAAGGGAACGGAACGGAAACCGAACAGAACGGAAACTGAAGGGAACAGAAACGGAAACCGAGCAGAACGGAAACTGAAGGGAACAGAACAGAAACGAAATCAGAGGACAGATTCGCGTGGGTGCGGGTCTGTCCTCTGTCCTGAAAAACGAAAAAACGCCCGGGGATTTAAAATGTCTCCAGATTTCCGCGGAAGGCAGTGCCGGTGGGGGTTGCCGCCAGGCCGCCTTTTCCCGTCTCCCTCAGGTCCTCCGGCAGCATTTTGCCGATACTTCTCATGGCGTCGAACACTTCGTCGGGGGGAATCCTGCTGCGGATTCCGGCATGCGCCAGATCCGCGGAGGTCAGGGCGTTGACGGCTCCTATGACGTTTCTCTTGACGCAGGGGACTTCCACCAGACCGGCCACCGGATCGCAGGCCAGTCCCAGGAGATTCTTCATGGCAAGGGCGGCAGCGTGGGCGATGGCTTCGCCGTCACCGCCCAGCAGATATGCCACGCCTCCCGCCGCCATGGCCGAGGCGGCCCCGATCTCTGCCTGGCATCCTCCGGCGGCCCCGGACACGGATGCGCGCTGGGCAATGATGCCGCCGATTCCGGCGCTGGTATAAAGCGCTTTCACCATCTCATCTGCCGGGTATCCTTTTTCCTGCTCCAGTGAAAGGAAAACGGCAGGGAGCACGCCGCAGGAACCGGCTGTGGGCGCGGCCACAATGCGCTTCATGCAGGCGTTGGATTCTCCCATCTTGATGGCTTTTTCCATGACCAGTCCCAGAAAGGATCCGCAGAGCATTTCTCCTTTCCGGCGGGAGAGGGCAACCTTTTCCCCATCCCGGCCCGCCAGGCCGCTGGCGGAAGACTGGTTGGGATCATAGGAGAGATCCGCGCTTTTCATGGCATCATACATATCATGCATTTTCCGGAAGGCGTCTTCCTCGCTGATTTCCATTTCTTTGCAGTCATTGTCCCGGACCAGCTCCCAGAAGCTTTTTCCGGTTTCTTTTTCCAGATGGATGATTTCCTGAAATGATTGGTACATAAGGGTTCCTTTCTGCCCGGAAGCCGGGGCCGGTATTTCCCGAAGGATATGTGGGAGATCTGTCAGTCATTGTCTTTCAGTCCCAGATAAGTCACCTTCAGAATGCCTTCCAGATGGGCGAGCCATCGTATGGCGGTATCAGGCACTTCCTGGTCGCATTCCAGTACGATGACGGCATTTCCGCCTTTGGAAGAGCGGTACAGCTGCATGGTGGCAATGTTAATGGATTTATGACTCAGCATGGACGTAATTTCGGTTACATGTCCCGGCTGGTCCAGATTATTGACCACAAGGGTAGGGTAGTCGCCGGAAAAGTTGGCGGGGAGCCCGTCGACTTCCGTGACGCGAATGGCACCGCCGCCCACGGAGGCAGCCACTACTTCGATTTTTTTCCCATCCGCGCCGCTTAAGAGCAGTTTTACCGAATTGGGATGGACATCCCCCAGGTCGGCGCCGGACATGACAAAGGACATGCCGGCCTCTCCGGCATAGCGGAAACTTTCGGGAATTCTTGGATCATCCACGGAAAATCCAAGAAGCCCGGCGATGAGGGCTTTGTCGGTGCCGTGTCCCCTGCCGGTTGCAAGAAAAGAACCGTGGAAAAAGATGTCCGCATTCTGCACCCGGGTGTTCAGCAGTTTCCGGGCGATGTTTCCGATTTTGACTGCTCCCGCAGTGTGGGAGCTGGAGGGGCCTACCATGACGGGGCCAATGATGTCGAATGAATTCATATATTCACCTCCTGCATTTTTCTGCGGATATATGTTCCGGCCGGGAATTCGGGGAAACAAGTGTAAACTTCCGCCTGATCTGTGGGGTAAAAAGGTGAGCAGGACGATAAGCCGGGTTATGTCGTGAATAATCATCTATCTAGCACGTCTGTCGCCAGACGCGTCCAGCGACCTACCTGAGGGCAGGCCGGGCAAGCCTGTGGCCCTCAATTTGGTCTTGCTTCGGATGGGGTTTACATGGCTCCGCCCGTTACCGGACGGACGGTAGTCTCTTACACTGCCTTTCCACCATTACAGAAGGCCAGTCCGTGACCGGCTTTCTGCTGTATATTTCTATTGCACTGGCCTTGGAGTCGCCTCCACCGGACGTTATCCGGCATCCTGCCCTGTGAAGCCCGGACTTTCCTCACCCGTAACCGCGGGGGACGGCTGTCCCTCACGGGCACGGCCGCGATTATTTATCCTACTCACCACCTTTATTATAGTTGGAATTTGGAAAAAAGGCAAGGGGAAACAAATTGTGAAAAGTATATAAAACGAATTGAAAATCACGGTATTATGTGATAGACTAGGAGAGGAAAATAATGGCATACAAAAGGGAGAGCGGGCCTATGGAACAGTACAAGCAGGAATTTATCGAGTTTATGGTTGACAGTAAGGCACTGAAATTTGGCGATTTTACGTTAAAGAGCGGCAGAAAGTCTCCTTTTTTTATGAACGCGGGGGCATATGTGACCGGAGCGCAGCTGAAAAGGCTGGGAGAATATTACGCCAGGGCGATCCATGACAATTTCGGGGATGATTTTGATGTTCTTTTCGGGCCGGCTTACAAAGGGATTCCGCTTAGCGTGACGACTGCCATTGCCTACAGCGAACTGTACGGCAGGGAAGTCCGTTACTGCTCCAACCGCAAGGAGGCCAAGGACCACGGAGATACGGGGATTTTGCTGGGAAGCCCCCTGAATGCGGGAGACCGTGTGATTTTGATCGAAGATGTGACTACTTCCGGCAAGTCCATTGAGGAGACATATCCTATTCTTATGGCCCAGGGAGAGGTGGAAATCCGGGGACTCATGGTATCCCTGAACCGCATGGAGAAGGGGCCCGGCGGAAAGGAAAGCGCCCTTGACGAAATTCGCGGGACATACGGTTTTGAGACTGCGTCCATCATCACCATGGAGGATGTGGTTGCGCACCTTTACAACAGACCTTATAAGGGCGAGGTGTACATCAATGACCAACGGAAAGCTTCCATAGATGAATATTATAAGATATACGGGGTATAGTTTTTAGCATATAGGAAAATAAATGTATGCCGTATGATAGAAAATCGTTCTTATGAGGCATTAGGAAGAAAAGACGGGAAGGGAGCAAAATTATGGAACAGAAAATATACAAAGTGATGAAAGGGGCGGGGGCAACGAATATTGCCATAGGCGTGATTACGCTTGTGATGGGAGTTGTGACAGGAATTCTGCTGATTATCGCCGGTGCAAAGCTGACTGCGGGAAAGTCAAAGATATTATTTTGAATGAGGAGTGATGGCGGGCATTTCCTGAGGGAAGTGCCCCTTTAGGTTGCGCATGGGAAAAAGAAAAGGTTATATTTTTACCAACAAAAAGAATTCCAACCGTGCCATAATGGCAGTGATTTTGGGAATCATTTCGCTGGCGTCCCTGGGGACGGTGGTGTTTTTGTCGTACCGGGCCGGAGGCAGCGCCAGGCCGGGGTATGGTTTCACGGGGGTTCTGGCCCTGGTCTATTCCCTGACGGGACTGGTGCTGGGCATTATTACCATGGCGGATAAAAATTATTACAGGATCATTCCGGCAGTGGGAATTCTGCTGAATGTGGCGGCGCTGGGAGGCATCGGACTGATATTGTACATGGGAGGGAGCCAATGGTGAAGGAGACGGAAATTTTACAGGAACGATACATACTCGTGATGGACAGAATCCGTGAGATAGCCGGAGAGCATTTCTGCGGAGGAAAACTGGGGGATTATTTTACTTTTTGTGCGGAATTTCTGATGCTGATGGACGATACGGTTTCGTTTCTGGAAAGCAGGAATGTCAGCCAGGTGTCCGCGGAGGAACTGGAGGCCAGAAACCGGGCCCTGTATGCGGATATTCTGCCGGATCATTATGAAGTAAGTTACGGAAATCCTGCGTTTGCGGTAAAGGAACTGGGGGAAGAGCACGGGGCCATTCTCTGCTTCCTGTATACAGAGCTGCGCAGCCTTATCGGCTTTGTCTATGAGGGACAGCTGGAAGAAACCGTGATCCGCATGGAACTGTTTGTGGAGGTCTATACGGCGTTTGTCTATGCTTTACAGGAAGAAGGCTGTCCGCCTTCGGCAGAGGAGGTGCGGCAGAAGCTGTACTGGTTTGTCAGCGATTACGCGGATATTGCGGCCCGGCGCAGAATAGGGGAGCAGGTGTGCCCCGGGAACTGTTTTGCGGCCCGTATGATCATGGACAGTGATCTGAATGATGTGAGATATCTGTACGGCTACGGGGAATATGTCACCCGGAATGAGCTGGAGATGGCGGAATTTCTTGCGGGGCTTCCGGAAGAAACCATTGCCGCCATGGCGGACACTTTTACGGAAGGGTACCGCATGGGGTTCGAAGTAACCGGAAAGGATTTGTCGAAAAAACGTACGGCAGCGCTCTACTACCACATTGGATTTGAGCGGATGATGCGGCGGGTTATTGAAAATTTTGAAAAGCTGGGATTAAAACCGGTGATCTCCCGGACTACGAACAGTGTGCTTGACGGCGGAAGATCCGGCCGGGGCGGTTTCCACGGGTACATTGCCAACAGACAGTTTGACTATGATCACAAGGATGACATGGCGCTTTTTCTGGACAAGAATTATATGAACCGCAGACTGGAGGTCACGCGTACCGCCTACGAGGAACGAAAAGAAGAGGCGCGGGGATTCGGGGGACCGGCCGTTCTGGAGACCTTCGGGGAAGCGGATTTTGCGCCCATAACAAAGAAGGAGGCTTTCCGGCTTTCCGGGGAACAAAACCGGCTCTGGGTGGAATACCGTTCCAGGCTGGGGCAGGTTCAGAGGGAATACATTCCGGAGGAGGAGAGAAGCTTTACCTGCATTGCATTCCCGGTTCCGGAGATCGGTCCTGTATTCCGGGAACTGTTTGAGGAAACCATACGTATTAACACACTGGACTATATGCTTTACCGTGAAGTGCAGCAGAATCTCATAGACGTCCTGGATACGGCAGATTACTGTCTGGTGAAGGGCAGAAACGGAAACCGGACAGATCTGAAAATCAATCTTTATAAGCTGTCGGATCCCGGGAAGGAGACGATTTTCGAGAATTGTGTGGCGGATGTGAACATCCCCGTGGGGGAAGTGTTTACGTCCCCTGTGCTGGAGGGAACGGAGGGGCTGCTGCATGTGGACCATGCGTTCCTGGCAGGCCTGGAATACCGGAATCTGGCCATTACGTTCCGGGATGGCATGGTGCAGGAGTATTCCTGCGACAATTTTGAGTCGGAGGAGGAGAACCGCCGGTTTGTCTACGAAAATATCATGGCCAGGCATGACACCCTGCCCATGGGGGAATTTGCCATCGGCACCAATACCACTGCCTATGTGGCAGCCAGACGGCTGGGCGTGGAAGCAAAGCTGCCGGTGCTGATCGCGGAAAAAATGGGGCCTCATTTTGCGGTGGGCGATACCTGTTATTCCCATGCGGAAGAGGTGAAGATGTACAATCCGGATGGCAGGGAGGTTGTTGCAAAGGACAATGCGGTGTCAAAACTGCGCCACAGCCGTCCCCTGGAAGCTTATTTTAACTGCCATACGGACATTACCATACCGTATGATGAGCTGGGAGAACTGACGGCCGTGAGAAAAGACGGAAGCCGTGTTCCCATCATAGTAGATGGAAGATTTGTATTGCCGGGCTGCGGGGAACTGAACAAAGCTTTTGAAAAATAGTGGTTGCATACAAACGTGTATTCTAGTAAACTAAACTTAAAAAGGACATACTCTGGGAATAGGAGGCTATGGAAAATGGAGAGACAGGAAAACGCCGCGGCAAAGGTGGGGATTGTGATGGGAAGCGATTCCGATATGCCGGTTATGGCAAAGGCAGCAGATATTCTGGAGGAACTGGGCGTTCCCTACGAGATGGCGATTATCAGCGCCCACAGGGAGCCGGACGTGTTTTTTGAATATGCGAAAAAAGCGGAAGATAAGGGATTTAAGGTTATCATTGCGGGGGCGGGCATGGCGGCCCACCTGCCGGGCATGTGCGCGGCCATTTTTCCCATGCCGGTGATCGGTATTCCCATGCACACTTCCTCCCTGGGAGGAAGGGATTCCCTCTACTCCATAGTGCAGATGCCATCGGGAATCCCGGTGGCTACCGTGGCCATTAACGGCGGGGCAAACGCAGGAATTCTGGCGGCAAAAATTCTGGCCACTTCGGATCCGGCGTTACTGCAGAGGCTGAAGGATTACAGCGTGAAACTGAAAGAGCAGGTGGAGGCAAAGGACGCCAGACTGCAGCGGGAAGGCTACCGGAATTATATGGCATAACTTAGCGGTTCAGGCAGGGGCCGGACTGTTACGGCATAATGATATTGATGTGGATGCGGATACAAGGACAGGAGGAAAGATGGATTACAGAAAAGCGGGAGTAGACATTGAAGCGGGATATCAGTCGGTGGAGTTGATGAAGGAACATGTAAAAAGGACCATGCGGGCGGAAGTCCTGGGAGGGATCGGTGGATTTTCAGGCGCCTTTTCCATGAAGGCCTTTCAAACCATGGAGAACCCCACATTGCTGTCCGGCACGGATGGAGTGGGTACCAAGCTGAAGCTGGCCTTTCTTATGGACCGCCATGACACAATCGGAATCGACTGTGTGGCCATGTGCGTGAATGATGTGGCCTGTGCGGGGGGAGAACCGCTGTTTTTCCTGGATTATATTGCATGCGGCAGGAATTTTCCGGAGAAAATCGCAACCATTGTAAAGGGAGTTGCGGAGGGATGCAGGCAGGCGGGGGCGGCCCTGCTGGGAGGCGAGACAGCGGAGCATCCGGGCCTGATGCCGGAGGAGGAGTACGATCTTGCGGGCTTTGCGGTGGGGATTGTGGACCAGAAGGACCTGATTACCGGGGAACATATACAGGCGGGGGACACGCTTATCGGTATTGCGTCTTCCGGTGTGCATTCCAACGGATTTTCCCTGGTGCGCAAAGTGTTTGAAATGACCAGAACAAGCCTGGATACTTATTATGAGGAGCTGGGGGGCACTTTGGGAGAGGTGCTGCTGACCCCCACAAAAATATATGTAAAAGCGATGAAAGCGGTTAAGGATGCGGGTGTCATCGTGAAAGGGGCAAGCCATATTACAGGAGGCGGCTTTTACGAGAATATTCCCAGGATGCTGCCGGAGGGAGTCCGGGCCGTGGTGCAGAAGGACAGCTATGAGGTTCCGGCTATTTTCCGGCTTCTCCAGGAAAAAGGATCCGTTGAAGAGCATGTGATGTACAATACCTATAACATGGGACTGGGCATGGTTCTGGCCGTGGCGCAGGAAGACGCGGAAAAGACCATGGAAGCCCTCCGGGCAGCCGGGGAGGTACCTTTCCGGATAGGACACTGCGAGGCAGGAGAAAAGGGAGTTGACATATGTTGAAAATAGTGGTGTGTGTGTCGGGGGGAGGCACCAATCTGCAGGCCATTCTGGACGCCGTGGACCAGAACCGCATCACAAATGTGGAGCTGCTGGCAGTGATCAGCAACAACCGGGGGACAAAGGCGCTGGAGAGGGCGGCGGCGCACCATATTCCCGGGCTGGTGATTTCGCCCAGGGACTTTCCCGACAGGGAAGCCTTTAATGAGGCATTCACGGAAAAAATGTGTGAGCTTGGCCCGGATCTGGTGGTTCTTGCGGGATTTCTGGTGAAAATACCGCCCAGGATGGTGTCCCTTTTCAGCAATCGGATCGTGAATATTCATCCGTCCCTGATTCCCTCTTTCTGCGGGGTAGGGTATTACGGACTGAAGGTCCATGAAAAGGTACTGGAAAGAGGCGTCAGGGTCACGGGGGCAACCGTGCATTTTGTAAACGAGGGCATGGATGAAGGCCCCATCATCGCCCAGAAAGCGGTGTGTGTGGAGGAAGATGATACGCCGGAGGTTCTGCAGCGGCGGGTGATGGAACAGGCTGAGTGGATTTTGCTTCCCAAAGCCATTGACGATATCGCAAACGGCAGGATAGAAGTGGCGGACAATCGTGTCAGAAACGTGGGCTGACAGGTGGCGCAGAATGAGGGAAAGTGAGCTTCCGGCTTTGCGGGAGATGTTGCCGGAACTGTTGCCGGCAATGGTAAAATACACAATAGAGAGGTGGCGGCATGAAAGTTTTAATCATAGGCGGCGGCGGGCGGGAGCATGCCATCGCGGTGAGTATGGCAAAGAGTAAAAGAGTGGACCGGATTTATTGTGTGCCGGGCAATGCCGGAATTGCACAGATTGCGGAGTGTGATTCCTCTGTCAGTGTCATGGATTTTGACAGGATTGCGGCATATGCAAAAGAAAAAAAGGTGGATCTGGTGTTTGTGGCGCCGGATGACCCACTGGCAGCAGGACTTGTGGATGTTCTGGAAGGAGAGGGGCTCAGGGTTTTCGGCCCCAGGAAAAATGCGGCCATACTGGAGGGCAGCAAGGCTTTTGCCAAAAATCTGATGAAAAAATACGGTATTCCAACAGCCGGGTATGAGACTTTTGACGATCCGGACAAAGCCCTGGCATATCTGGAAACCGCGAAGATGCCCGTGGTGCTGAAGGCTGACGGGCTGGCCCTGGGCAAGGGTGTGCTGATCTGCAATACACTGGAAGAGGCGAAGGCCGGTGTCGGGGAGATCATGCTGGACAAACATTTCGGCAGCGCAGGGGACGTGCTGGTGGTGGAGGAATTCCTCACGGGCAGGGAAGTATCCGTGCTGGCCTTTGTGGATGGGAAAACCATCCGGACCATGACATCTGCCCAGGATCACAAACGTGCCAGGGATGGGGACCAGGGACCCAATACGGGAGGTATGGGCTGCTTTTCGCCCAGTCCCTTCTACACGGAGGAGACAGACGCATTCTGCCAGAAGCACATTTACCAGCCCACTGTGGATGCCATGGCCGCTGAGGGCAGGGAATTTAAGGGTGTTATTTTCTTCGGGCTGATGCTGACAGACCAGGGACCCAAAGTGCTGGAGTACAATGCCAGATTCGGGGATCCGGAAACCCAGGTGGTGTTGTGCAGGATGAAAAATGATATCATGGATGTGGTGGATGCCTGCATTGATTCCGGCCTGGACAAAATCCGGCTTGAATTTGAAGACAATGCGGCCGTCTGTGTGGTGCTGGCATCGGACGGATATCCGGTTTCTTATAAAAAAGGATACGAAATTACGGGCCTGGAGAACTTTGACGGAAAAGAGGATTACTACTGCTTCCATGCGGGAAGCAGTATGGGCCGGGACGGACAGATCCTGACAAACGGCGGCCGGGTGCTGGGGATAACCGCCAAGGGCGCCAGCCTGAAAGAGGCGCGCAGGAAAGCATATGAGGCGACGGAGTGGGTTTCTTTTGCCAATAAATATATGCGCCGCGACATCGGCAAAGCCATAGACGAGGCCTAAAAGTATATTTTGGCAAGTGGTCGAAGAAGCCCGAGTGCAGGGTTTTAAGGAGCACGAAGTGCCCGGAAAACCCTGGAAAAAAGAGAGGGATTCGTAGACACGGAAAAGAAGTGGTCGAAGAAGCCCGAGTGCAGGGTTTTAAGGAGCACGAAGTGCCCGGAAAACCCTGGAGAAAAACACGGGATTCGTAGACACATTAAAATAGAACAGAACAGGAGGTGTAAGGGAAATGAGCGTTTTGGGCTCACTGGATATGTATAATATTCCCCGTGTATGCAAAGAATGCGGAGGTGTGATGGTATTCAAAGGTGTGGGCGAGTATCATTGTGAGAAATGCGGAGCTGTGGATTTTGATGACTATGGGAAAGTAAGAGGGTATATTGAGCATCATAAAGGCGCCACTGCCGCGCAGATTGAGGAAGCAGTGGGGGTATCCCAGCGCACCATCCGGCGTCTGCTGAAAGACGGCAGGCTGGAGATCGCGGAGGGATCCAAAGTATATATGCGCTGTGAACTCTGTGGGAAACAAATCCGGTCAGGTCAGTATTGCCCGGATTGTGAGGTGAAGGTGCACCGCAATCTGGAGGCAAAGCAGAGGGAGCTGCTCAATAAGAATACCCAGGGCTTTGGCCTGGAGCAGAAGTCTGAAGAAGGCCAGAAGAGATTTACAAGGGAGAATTAAGTTACTGGGAGATCAGAGAAAAACCTGCAGTCCGGTTAAGGAAAGAGGGCAGTGCTCCCGGTAGGGTGCTGTGGAAATGACGGCAAAGAATGCCGTGGAAATGAACATGGAACTTCCGGCGGCAGAGATGCGGGAACAGTAACAGAATGAAACCAAGGAAAGGAACCCATATGAGAAAAACGAATAGGTTAGGATGGAAGAACAAAACAGCTGTACTGGCACTGGGGCTGGGGCTCTTTGTCTGGGGATTTATCATGATGGCAATCGTGAGTCATGCGGAGTCCCAGGTAAAAGTGACCTCTCCCAAAGGGGCAAATATCAGAAAAGAGGCAAGCTCCAGCAGTGAACGTGTGGGTGGAGTGGAAAAAGACAGTGTGCTGACAGTGCTCAATCAGGTACAGGGATCAGATGGCTACACCTGGTATCAGGTGAAAAGCGGTGATACGACGGGGTATATCCGTTCCGACCTGGTGGAAGTGTCCGAAGGCGGCACCGCACCGTCTGAAGGAGGTACCGAAGGAGGCGAAGGCGGTTCCGGAGAAGGCGCGGCGCCCGTGGATGTGATGGCGGTGAATCCCGTCAGCGCAACCGTGTCCAGCGATTCCGGAAAAATTCGTGACACTGCTTCATCGGAAGGCCAGATTCTGGAAGAGGTTCCGGCAGAAACCGTGCTGACGGTGAACGGACAGGCTACGGATGCAGATGGAAGAACCTGGTACCAGGTAAGTTTTCTCTCAGGGGAAACAGAGGTGAAAGGCTTTATCCGGTATGACTATGTTACCCTGGCAGGGGAACTGACACCGCTGACGGAAGAGCCTTCCGACCCTGCTCCGGAAGAACCTTCCGAGCCTGAACCTTCCGAGGAAGAGAAACTGTATGAGACTGCATTCCAGGATGGCGTCTGGCTGCTGGTGGACAATAGCCTAGGCAAAGGATTTCCTATAGACGAGCTGTTCGATGGTGTGGAGAAAAACGGTAAATTGTATGAGGATAGCCTGCAGACCGTAAAGAACCAGAAAATCATTATCATTGTCCTTGTATTCCTGCTGGTTGCCGCCGCTGCCGGCATAGCATTCCTGGTGTTTAAGGTCAGGGATATGATGGATTCCGCGTATTTTGACAAGATGGAGAATGACGTGCTCCAGAAAAAGAACGCGGGCGGCCAGGGCAGCAGGAGAGCCATGCAGACAGTGGGCGGCGGAGAGAAACCGTCCGCGAGGCAGGGAAGCGGAAGACCGGCATCGGGCGGCCAGGCGAGACCGGCCGGAAGCCAGGGAGCAAGGCCTGCGGGAAGCGGCCAGGCGAGACCCGTCGGGAGCCAGGGAGCAAGACCTGCGGGAAGCGGCCAGGCGAGACCCGTCGGGAGCCAGGGAGCAAGACCTGCGGGAAGCGGCCAGGCGAGACCCGCCGGAAACCAGGGGGCAAGGCCTGCGGGTAGCTCCCAGGGTGGAAGAGGCGCCGGAACCGGCCAGGGGACCAGAATGACGGAGGCGCCCCAGGGAGGAAGGCCCGCGTCCCAGGGACAGAGAAGGGCAGAACAGCCTCGTCCGGCAGCGCCCCAGAGTGCCAGACCGGCGAAACCGGCCCAGACAAATACCCAGAAGAGCCAGCCCAGGAATTTTATGGAAGATGACGACGAGTTTGATTTTGAATTTTTGAATTACGACGGGGATGAAGAATAAAAAGGGTTTGAAGACAGGGAATATTCCGCAGGAGTACTCCCTGTTTTAATCCATTTCTAAAAATGCTCTAAATTTTTGACCCTGAGGTTGACAGTGCCCCGGACCTGATTTATGATTTATACGGTATCACGGATTCGGGTCCGGCGGCGCGGCGAAGTGGAAAACAGACTGGAAAAACACAAGATATGCCCTGCCGCCGTGAAAGGAAGGTGTGTATGGTCCTTGAAATTGATTTCAACAGTGACGAGGCATTATACCTGCAGTTATGTAATCAGATTATCCTGGGGATAGCCACGGCCCGGTTCCGGGAAGGGGATTCCCTTCCCAGTGTACGACAGCTGGCTGATTCCATCGGGATCAATATGCACACGGTCAATAAGGCATATACTGTCCTGAAGCAGGAAGGATATGTGAAGGTTGACCGAAGAAGAGGCGCTGTGATTGCCGTGGATGTGGACAGAATCAGGGCTTTGGCGGAACTGAAAAAAGAGCTGAAGGTGATTCTGGCAAAGAGCAGCTGCAGGAATGTATCCAAAGAAGAGATTCATGAACTGATAGAAGAAATTTATGAAGGCTATGCATAGCAGCGATAAATTTCCGAAACGGTCTGGACCAGACAGGGGACTGTTTCGGGTTTTGGATTTAGAAATGATGGATTGAGAGGAAAATGTATGCAGTCACAATTTACGGAGAAGGCACAGGAGGCATTGCACCATGCGGCCAGATATGCCGGACGTCTGAAGCAGGGATATGTGGGAACAGAACATATTCTGGCCGGTTTATTAAAGGAACAGGAGGGTGTTGCACACAGAGTCCTGGCAGATAACGGCGTGGAGCTTACCCAGGTTCTGGACATGATACAGGAATTGATCGCCTTTGATGGCGGCGTGGGTTTGAAGGAAAGGGAGGGATATTCCCCCAGGGCAAAGAAGATTCTGGAAGAGGCCCACAGGCAGGCGGCCAGATTCGGACAGAAAGAGACGGGAACGGAGCACATTCTGCTGGCCATTATCCGGGAAGGCGAGAATGTGGCGGTGCGTCTTCTCAACACCCTGGGAGTTAATGTGCAGAAAATTTATGCCGATACTCTGGGGGCCATGGGACAGGATGGAAATCTGTACAAGGAGGATCTGGGAAGAAAATCTCCGGGCAAAGGCAGACAGTCTGCCCTGAACCAGTACAGCAAGGATCTCACCGCCATGGCCAGGGAGGCGAAGCTGGATCCGGTGATCGGAAGGGAAGAGGAGATCAGCCGCCTGATCCAGATCCTGAGCAGAAGGACGAAAAATAATCCCTGCCTTATCGGAGAGCCGGGGGTGGGCAAGACGGCGGTTGTGGAAGGCCTTGCACAGCGTATCGTGGAGGGAAAGGTTCCTTTTACGGTGAAGGACAAGAGAGTGCTCACACTGGATTTGTCCGGCATGGTGGCTGGCAGCAAGTACCGCGGTGAATTTGAGGAGAGAATCAAGAAGGTGATCCGGGAAGTGGCGGAGGATGGCAATGTGATTCTGTTCCTGGACGAACTGCACACACTGATCGGGGCAGGCGGCGCGGAGGGGGCCATCGATGCCTCCAATATTTTAAAGCCTTCCCTGGCGAGAGGAGAGCTGCAGCTGATCGGCGCAACCACAATAGTGGAATACCGGAAATATATTGAGAAAGACGCGGCTCTGGAACGCCGTTTCCAGCCGGTGAATGTGGAGGAGCCAACGGAAGAGGAGGCCATCCGCATTCTGGAAGGCATCAAGGAAAAGTATGAGGAACATCACAAAGTGAATATCACGGCCCAGGCAGTGGACGCGGCAGTGCGGCTGTCCGGCCGCTATATCAATGACAGAAATCTGCCGGATAAGGCCATCGACCTGATAGACGAGGCAGCTGCCAGCGCAAGGCTGCGGGCTGTGGATATGCCGGACAAACAGAAAGAACTGCTGGAACAGATCAAGCAGATGGATCTGCAGATCGAGCGTTCCATCCGCATGGAGGCTTTCTCCCAGGCAGTGGAGATCAAGCACAGCCAGGATGAACTGACGAAGAAATTCCAGCGCATGAGAAAGCGGGCGGAAAGCAGGGAGGCTGACAAAAAGTTTACCATTGGTGAGAATGAGATCGCGGAAGTTGTGGCCATGTGGACAAAGATTCCGGTGGCGAAGCTGGCGCAGAAAGAGAGCGAGCGGCTTTTGAAGCTGGAAGGGATTCTGCACAAAAGGGTAATTGGCCAGGAAGAAGCCGTGACGGCGGTGGCAAAAGCCATGCGCCGGGGAAGGGTAGGCCTGAAAGATCCCAGACGTCCCATCGGTTCATTTCTGTTTCTGGGGCCCACCGGCGTGGGAAAAACCGAGCTTTCCAAGGCGCTGGCAGAAGCCATGTTCGGTTCCGAGGATGCCATCATCCGTGTGGATATGTCGGAGTATATGGAGGGACACTCGGTTTCCAAAATGATCGGTTCACCGCCCGGTTATGTAGGGTTTGACGAAGGCGGCCAGCTCAGTGAGAAGGTAAGGCGCAATCCCTATTCCGTGGTTTTGTTTGACGAGATTGAGAAGGCACATCCCGATGTGTTTAATATTCTGCTTCAGATTCTGGATGATGGACATATCACGGATTCCAAGGGCAGAAAAGTGAGTTTTAAAAACACTGTGCTGATCATGACTTCCAATGCGGGCGCCCAGCGGATTGTGGATCCGAAAAATCTGGGTTTCGCCGCGGTCAGCGATGCGAAGCGGGATTATGAGAGAATGAAACTGGGTGTCATGGAAGAGGTGAAGCGCAGCTTTAAACCGGAATTTATCAACAGAATTGATGATATTATCGTATTCCATCAGCTGACCCAGGACAATATGAAAGCCATTGTAAGCCTTCTGGCCTCCAATCTGTATAAACGCTGCGAGGCCCAGATGGATATTCACCTGACCATGTCGGGCGCCCTGAAGGAACATCTGGTGGAGAAATACTCCGACGCGAAGATGGGCGCCAGACCTTTGAAGCGTGCCATTCAGTCCGTTGTGGAAGATGCCCTTGCAGAGGAGATATTGCTGAAAAAAGTCCAGCCCGGGGATTCTGTTTCGGTGGGCTTCAAAAACGGGAAAGTCTGTTTCAGCGTAAAAGAAAAGACCGGCGGGGACAATGGCAGGGAATAAGCCGGTCAGAAAAAGATGCTGAAAAAATAATAAAAACTGGTAGAAAATAGAAGCAATTTATATTATACTGTAGATATAGGAATCAGACTTCAAAGTCGTTACGTAAAGGACAGGAGGGCACACAGATGGCAGTGGTGGAAGAATTGCTCCGCAGTGAGGCAGACGGCGCAATCAGTTTTGGCAATCACAAATTGGCAAAAAAGGCGAAGGTGGAAGATTATCAGCATGAGGGGGATCTGCTGAAAGTTAAAACCTACAGCGAGATCACCAAGCTGGAAAAAAACGGAATGTTTCTCTATGAATCCGTACCGGGTACCAGTGTTTTGAATTTTGTGGAGAAGGAAGATGGCGTAGAGTTTGTGGTGGAAGGCGACGAAGACGCCCAGATCACCATAGGGCTGATGGATGACAAGGCCTATGAAGTATTTGTGGATGGCAGCAGCATAGGCGCCATAAAGACAGGATTCGGAGGGAAGCTGTCCCTGAGTGTGGAACTGGGGGCGGCCGACGAGGTGCCTGTAAAAGTGGTGGAAATTTAAGCTCTGGTACCGCAATGCAGGCTTTGCGCGTGGTAATGAGGCAGTCGTATCTTACCGGGAAGTCAATCATCGCAGCGCATCCGTGAATGTATCTGTAAGAAATCCGGAATGCGGGGGAGAGAGGCACCTCAGAGGGGCCGTCCGTTCCCCCGCATTTTTCGTGCACAGGAAGCGCAGAGGGCGGGGAAGGAAACCTTCCTGCCGGATTTACATAGGAAAGTCCGCTGGGGATACCGGAAAAGAAGGGCCGGGAAAGGGGAGAGGACATGGCAAAGGGCAAGACAGCAACCGTTTTTTTCTGTCAGAATTGCGGACATGAATCGTCCAAATGGATGGGACAGTGTCCGGGCTGCAGGGAATGGAATACTTTTGTGGAAGAGACAGTCAGCAAGACGGCAAAGGGCAGTTCTGCTTCGCATTCTGCTGACAGAAGGGCCAGGATGGTGCCGGCGGTTTTGTCGGAAGTGACCGTCCGGGAGGAGGACCGGATGTCCACCGGTATGGGAGAGCTGGACAGGGTACTGGGAGGCGGGATCGTGCAGGGCTCCCTTATTCTGGTGGGAGGGGATCCCGGAATCGGCAAATCCACGCTGCTTTTGCAGGTGTGTCATAATCTTTGCGGCCAGGGACATACGGTTTTATACATATCGGGGGAGGAATCACCCGCCCAGATTAAAATGAGGGCAGACAGAATCGGGGAATTTTCCGCCGGGATGCTTCTGCTGTGTGAGACAAACCTGGAAGAAATCTCGGAAGTGATCCGGAACAGAAAACCGGAAGCGGTGGTCATCGACTCCATTCAGACCATGTACAGCGACAATGTCTCGGCAGCGCCGGGAAGTGTGTCCCAGGTCAGGGAGTCCACCGGCATTTTGCTGCAGCTTGCCAAGGGGCTCGGTGTGCCGGTGCTGATTGTGGGACATGTGACGAAGGAGGGAACCGTGGCAGGGCCCAGGGTGCTGGAACATATGGTGGACGCCGTGCTTTACTTTGAGGGGGACAGACATGCCTCCTACCGCATTCTGCGGGGCGTAAAGAACCGTTTCGGCGCCACCAATGAGATCGGGGTTTTCGAGATGCGGGAGCAGGGGCTTGCGGAGGTGGCCAACGCCTCGGAATATATGCTCAACGGCAGGCCGGAAAATGCCAGCGGGTCCGTAGTGGCCTGCACCATGGAGGGCACAAGGCCCCTGCTGGTGGAAATCCAGGCGCTGGTGTGCCACAGCAATTTCGGCATTCCGCGCAGGCAGACCACGGGAACTGATTTTAACAGGGTGAACCTGCTGATGGCAGTGCTGGAAAAGCGTTCCGGTGTCCAGCTTGCGGCCTGTGACGCCTATGTGAATATTACCGGGGGAATCAAGATCGTGGAGCCGGCCATCGATTTAAGTATTGTCATTGCCGTGCTTTCCAGCTTTCGGAACGCGGTTCTCAGTCCCAGACTGACGGCTTTTGGCGAGGTGGGTTTAAGCGGGGAAGTCAGGGCGGTGAGCATGGCGAAACAGAGGGTGCAGGAGGCGGAGAAGCTTGGCTTTGAGACTTGTATCCTGCCCTTTGTATGCCAGGAGGAGTGCCGCAAGAACAGCAAGATACAGATTATCGGGGTGAAAACGGTGCAGGATGTGATAGACAGGATTTTTTAACTGTCTGCGGGGGCGCAAAAAATCTTGTGAAAAATTGTAAAATTATACTTGATTATTGTGGGGGGTCTGTGTTATAATGAATTTCGTTGGTGGAAAGCCAATGTCCAGGGGAATAGTACAATGGTAGTGCGGCGGTCTCCAAAACCGTTGATGGGAGTTCGATCCTCTCTTCCCCTGTTGCAAATGAGAAGCGTTAAATGATGCTGACTGCTGGCATTATTGGCACTTCTTTTTTACTTTCCAGGAAAGTCCGGGGCAGGACGGACGTGGAAGCATGAGTCTGTGGCGGTGAAGTCCCAGATGGTTTCTTATCTGAAAATGAAGAGAATCTGACTCGGTTCGAGTAATTATCATATTGTAAGGGTAAATCGTCAGGAAATTGAAAGAATAGGGGAGAACCGGCAGGACCGGTATTTTCCGCGGGAGCCGAAAGCTGCGGGGAATGCGGGGAAGGAACGGTTCCGGAACCGGAATGGAGGAAAAATGGAACAGAAGGAACAACTGGAAAAGGCGCTTGATGCGCTGAGGGAATTTGTCTGCGGTCTGGCAGGGCAGGCGGGGAAGGATGAAGCGTACGGCCAGAAGCTCTGGCAGGGAATCAGCCGGTCGGAAGGACTGCTGCAGGAGCTGGCTTATTATTATGACAAGGGACAATTTCTGTGCCGCTATGAAGTGGCAGGCTATACCCTGGTGGATATTCTGGTGTGGCAGGTAGACCATTTTAAGCTTTATATGGACCGGCCCCAGGAGATGAACCGCTACAGGCAGCCCAGGCTGCTGCTGGCCGCATTTGAATCCATGCTTCAGATGGAACAGGATCCGAAGGCTTTTGTGGAGAAAATGCGTTCTGAGACAGGGCAGGATATCCTGGAATAAACAAGGCCGACACAGGGAAAAAAGTGAAAAACAGCTGAACGTGACAAAAGCACCCGCAAGTATTTGCAAGTGCTTTCGTCTATAAAAGGGGAATTCACTTATACTATACACAATGGGGTGGGGTTTGTCAACTGTTTTTTTAAGTTTATAAAATCTTAATAATTTTGCGTGTAATAGATGGGATGGGCCGGCTGAAATTTTTGCTGTACTTTTTCGGAAAATGTGATAAAATAAATTACATATGTGTCATTTTTGCTGGAAAGATTAAAAAGCTACCGTTCGGACAGCGGGAGACGCAAAAAAGCCGTATTCCGGATGCGTCATCGTAAAGGTCTGGAAGCTTGACTGTCAAAAGGTGGGATGTTTATGGAGCAGGAAATGGAATACCGGCAGCAGGTCATACAGGAGTACAGAAGCATGCTGGAGCCGCTTTTGCAATATTTGCCCTGGCTGGAGAAAAATGCCGGAAAAACGGCCAGCCGCAGTTACCAGGGGCAGGGACTCAGCAGAAAATCCATGAGTTTTCCGGTATATGATGCCAATCTGATGAATTTTGTCAGGGAGGCATCCGGTTCGGGCCTGATGGACCGCAATTACTGTTATGTATACACACGGAACCGTATCAGGACACATGATGACGAGAGAAGGGTTATCGCCGCCGCGGAGCTGAGGGACTGGGATATCCTGAGGGGGATTCTGTCCAAGTATGTGCTGGAGGGCCAGACAAAGGCGACCTTGTGGGGAGAGGCCGTGCAGGAAAATATTTTTGCCCTGGTACTGGGACGGATGCGCAGAATTGTAGGATATTGGGATAAGACAAGGTGGTGAGAATATCGCCGGGGGGTCAGGATGGGAGAAAAATCCGCACAGAAGAGGAAGTTTATATTGGAGACGGCCAGAAAAGTATTCGTGGAGAAGGGATTCAAGAAAGTGACCATGAAGGATATTGTGGAAGCCTGCGATATCAGCAGAGGCGGTCTCTATCTGTATTTTGACAGTACAAGCCAGATTTTTCTGGAAGTGATGAAGATGGAAAGTCAGGAGGCCGATGATGTATTTTCCGACAGCATTGCGGATGATGCCACGGCGGCGGATATTCTGATTCTGTTTCTGAAGGAGCAAAAGAAAGAACTGCTCCGGAAGAGCGATACACTGACACAGGCTATTTATGAGTTCTATTTTCAGATACAGCCCGGGAGAAAGGGAAATATCCTGAAGAGACAGTTTGATTCCGCAGTGAGGATTATTGAAAAACTCATTGAGACAGGGGTGGAAAACGGGGAATTTTTCTGTGACGACTGCAAGGGGATGGCCAGGAATATCATGTTTGTGCTGGAGGGACTGAAGATTTCGGCCCAGACCATAGGTATTTCGGCAGAAGCCGTGGACAGGGAAATCCTTTTTATGCTGAAGATGCTTGGGGTGGAGGACAAGGATATGTTTCCGGGATGACAGGGACATACGGCTGCTGCACAGAAAGCCGGCCGTGGACAGGATACCGGAAAGTCTGTATTGTAACGCAAATTTGTAAAATGGAGGGCATATGGGAAGCGTCAAACGTATCTATGTGGAAAAGAAAGAACCTTTTGCCGTCAGGGCGAAAGAACTGCATGAGGAAATCGGAAGTTTTCTGGGAATCAATGCGGAGGGAATCAGGGTTTTCATCCGCTATGATGTGGAAAATGTTTCGGAAGAGGTATTTGGGAAAGCCTGCATGTCTATTTTTTCAGAACCTCCGGTGGACGAACTGTACTATGAGTCCATTGAAGTTCCGGAGAAGGCCAGGGTATTTTCGGTGGAGTATCTGCCGGGCCAGTTTGACCAGAGGGCTGATTCCGCGGTACAGTGTATCCGTTTTTTAAATGAGGACGAAGAACCGGTGATACGTACAGCCGTTACCTATATGATTCTGGGAGATATCACGGATGAAGAGTTTGCCAGAATCAGGGCATATTGTATCAATCCCGTGGATTCCAGGGAGACGGGAAGCGTCAAGCCCGATACCCTGATTATGGAGTATGAGGAGCCTGCGGATGTGGCGGTGCTGGATGGCTTTGTGCAGATGGGGGATGGGGAACTGGAACAGCTGTATCAGTCGCTTTCCCTTGCGATGACATTCAGGGACTTTTTACATATCAGAAACTACTTCCGGGAAGATGAAAAGCGCAATCCAACCATGACGGAAATCCGTGTGCTGGATACTTACTGGTCCGACCACTGCCGTCATACCACATTTTCCACGGAACTGACCGATGTGGAGTTTGGCGAAGGGTATTATCGTTCCCCCATAGAGACTACATACCGCAGTTACCTGGACACAAGGGAAGAGATTTACGGTGACAGGAAAGATAAATTTATCTGTCTGATGGATCTGGCACTCATGGCCATGAAGAAGCTGAAAAAAGAGGGCAGGCTGGACGATATGGAGGAATCCGACGAGATCAATGCCTGTTCGGTGGTGGTGCCGGTGGAGATGGATTACGGCAGTCACAGGGAGACCGAAGAGTGGCTGGTATTTTTCAAGAATGAGACGCACAATCATCCCACGGAGATAGAGCCTTTCGGCGGTGCGGCTACCTGCCTGGGCGGCGCCATAAGGGATCCTCTTTCCGGCCGTGGATATGTGTATCAGGCCATGCGTGTCACCGGCGCTGCAGACCCGTCGGTTCCCGTATCGGATACGCTCAGGGGCAAGCTTCCCCAGAAGAAGCTGGTGCGGGGAGCGGCAGGGGGATATTCTTCCTACGGCAACCAGATCGGCCTGGCAACGGGCTATGTAAAAGAGATTTATCATCCTTCCTATGTGGCAAAGAGAATGGAGATCGGTGCTGTCATGGGAGCGGCACCCAGGAAAAATGTGATCCGCGGGACTTCCGATCCCGGAGACATTATCATTCTGCTGGGAGGACGCACGGGACGGGATGGCTGCGGCGGGGCGACCGGCTCCTCCAAGGTACATACGGAGCAGTCCATTGAGACCTGCGGAGCGGAAGTACAGAAGGGAAACGCTCCCACAGAGCGCAAGATACAGAGGCTGTTCCGGCGTAAGGAAGCCAGCAGGCTTATCAAAAAGTGCAATGACTTCGGCGCGGGCGGTGTATCGGTTGCCATCGGGGAACTGGCAGAGGGGCTGACCGTGGACCTGGATAAAGTGCCGAAGAAATATGCGGGCCTGGATGGAACGGAGCTTGCCATATCGGAGTCCCAGGAGCGTATGGCTGTGGTGGTGGATCCCAAAGATGTGGAGGCATTTCTTGGCTATGCCGCCCAGGAGAACCTGGAGGCAGTGGAAGTGGCTGTGGTAACGGAAGAACCCAGGCTGGTGCTCAACTGGAGGGGCAGGAAAATCGTTGACTTAAAAAGGGCTTTTCTGGATACCAACGGCGCACATCAGGAGACCCGGGTAAAAGTGGACATTCCGGATGAAAAGGATAATTATTTTGACAAATGGGCCGTTCCCGCGGCAGGCAGGAAGCTGAAAGAAGGAGATGTGCGCGGGGCATGGCTGGAACTGCTGCATGACCTGAATGTGTGCTCGCAAAAGGGTCTGGTGGAGATGTTTGACGCCTCCATAGGCGCGGGCAGCGTGCTGATGCCCTACGGAGGAAAGCATCAGCTCACGGAGACCCAGACCATGATTGCGAAGCTTCCGGTTCTGGAGGGCAGGACGGATACTGTCACCATGATGAGTTGTGGCTTTGATCCGTTTCTTTCCTCCTGGAGTCCTTACCACGGGGCAGTTTACGCGGTTGTGGAATCCATGGCAAGGATTGTGGCTTCCGGAGGGGATTACTCTGCCATACGTTTCACATTCCAGGAGTATTTCCGCAGGATGACCTCCGAACCTTCCCGATGGAGCCAGCCTTTTGCGGCCCTGCTGGGTGCCTATGATGCGCAGATCGGTTTCGGACTGCCGTCCATAGGCGGAAAAGACAGTATGTCGGGTACTTTTAACGAGATTGACGTACCGCCTACACTGGTATCCTTTGCGGTGGATATTGCGAAGGAGGAAGAGATAGTGACACCGGAACTGAAAAAGGCCGGTAATGTGCTGGTTCGGTTCCGGATAGAAAAAGACGACTTTGAAATGCCGGTATATGATGAAGTGGCTCACTTGTATGAGGAGATTCACAACCTGATTCTGGATAAGACAATCCGTTCGGCGTATGCGCTGGACGCCAGGGGTGTGGCGCCAGCCATATCCAAGATGGCTTTCGGAAACATGCTGGGCATTGTCATTGCGGATGAAGTGACGGCCAGTGACTTGTTCGGGAACGGTCTTGGGGATATTGTGGCAGAGATTCCTGCCGGAAAACTGGGGGTTCTGGAAGAAAAGGAACTGGATTACACTGTGGTCGGAACGGTTACGGAGGAACCTGTCATCGTGTACGGCGACACCAGGATCACACTGGAGGAAGCGCTTTCGTCATGGACATCCAGACTGGAAAAGGTATATCCCACAAAGTCTTCCAGGGACAAGGATCCGGTGAAGAGTGACTGTTACCGGGCAGACAGCGTCTATGTATGCAGACATAAGACGGCGAAGCCCACGGTATTCATTCCGGTATTTCCGGGAACAAACTGCGAATATGACAGCGCCAGGGCATTTGAGCGCGCGGGAGCGGATGTGGTCACAAAAGTATTCCGCAATCTGAGTGCCCAGGATATCCGGGAATCCGTGGACGAGTTTGAAAAAGCCATAGCACAGGCGCAGATCATTATGTTTCCGGGCGGTTTTTCAGCAGGTGATGAACCGGATGGAAGTGCGAAGTTCTTTGCCACGGCATTCCGGAACGCCAGGCTGGAAGAGGCGGTCAGGAAGCTGCTGAACGAGAGAGACGGTCTGGCCCTGGGAATCTGCAACGGATTCCAGGCGCTGATCAAGCTGGGGCTGTTGCCGCACGGAGAAATTGTGGGGCAGACGGTAGATTCCCCCACGCTGACATTCAACACCATAAACAGACATATTTCCAAAATGGTATATACAAAAGTGGTTTCCAATAAATCTCCCTGGCTGCAGGAGGCGGTTCTGGGCGCAACCTACTGTAACCCGGCTTCCCATGGAGAGGGGCGCTTTGTGGCACCAAAGGAATGGCTGGACAGACTGTTTGCAAACGGGCAGGTGGCAACCCAGTATTCCGACCAGGAAGGCAATGTGACCATGGATGAGGAATATAATATCAATGGTTCTTACTGTGCGGTGGAAGGCATTACGTCCCCGGATGGACGCTGTTTTGGTAAGATGGTACACTCTGAGAGACGTGACAGGGCAGTGGCCCTGAATATATACGGGGAGCAGGATATCCGGATTTTTGAATCCGGCGTGGCGTATTTTAGATAAGCGGCGGTTTTTTCCGGGACATACCCGATTGCCTTGTGAAGGCAGCCCCGGGCAATCCCGGATAGAGAATGGGGTAAGTTGAAATGACCTTGAGAGGGGAGTAACATCCCGTTTTGAGGTCATTTTTCATAACAATTCATGCCTGGCATTCCATAATGTAAAGAATGCAGCTTTTTTCGATATGATGAGAATGATCCTTGATAAAAGCCTGACAAGGGATGAAGCAAGGAAAAAAGTCATAGACTATGCAAGAGAACACAATGTAGATAAAACCGTGATTATGACAGTGGCAGGGGCAGCAAACTGCAGGATTGATTACAATGCATTATCCAGGAAAGGAGATCTTGATATGTGTACTTTGTTTGATGAAATTGCAAGAGAAAATGAAGCAAGAGGAGAAGCAAAGGGCATTGTTGAAACAGGACTTGATTATGGGCTTTCTGAAAATGATATATTGGAAAGACTGCAGAAAAAACTGAACTTGTCATTGCAGATGGCACAGGAATATATCAAAATGTTTGGAAAGCAGACCATGTAATAAGCTGTCGGAAAAGATATTACGGACAGTCCCCCTGCCCTATCTGTGCGCAGCCCCATTGTACAAAGTGCGACTCCTGGCACCTGGAATTATGCCGCTAAGCGGCACACGGGGCGCGCGGCAGGTAGGGGAAGATGAAACTTCCCTGCCCGATTGCAGGCAGGGGGAGCAGGTCCGCTTATTTTTTGTACATTCTGGCCACAGCCAGGCCGGCTGCCAGGATCACCGCCGAAATAATGATCCATATCCAGCCGCTGGGAGTGGCGGGAGAAGTGAACGGCCTGTTTTCCATTTGATTTCCGGAGGGCTGTCCGGGGAGACTGCCCGGGAAATTTTCCGGAAGACCGGAAGGAGAAAAAGCCTCTCCAGGCTGTTCCGAAGGTGGGCCTCCTGCAATTTCAGTATCTTGTGACATTTGGGAATTACCGGGGCCGGGTCTGTTAAAATTATCTGTATTGTCCGGTCTGCCAGGCATATTACTGCCAAATCCACCCATGCCGCTGTCCATGGAACCCATGTCCGAAAGAGTGATGGCAGAGGCGTCCACGTAGTTCATATTGCTGGCGGTTTCTCCGTTTTCAAGCTGCATGGAAATGCTTTCACTGCGCATTTGGCAGAATAGGCGAAGCGTTTCTACGCCCAGTTCAAATTCCTCACAGGTATAAAATGCAGTGGGATCTTTTTCCACATAGGATTTGATCAGATGATACGCAGTGTCAATGATTCCCTGTATATCAATGCTGTTCAAAAAATTCTTAAAATATTGGTGATACAATTCCGTGTATTGTTCATCGGATACAATCCAGTTCCACATGGGCCTGTCCTGGCCTGAGCCATTATCCACAGGGGAATCCACGGGGGTGTTGACTGTGGCTTGCGCATTGCCGCCCTGGAACGTTCCGAATGCCAGATTGTAATCCCATGGAATCATTGCCATTTGCCCGTTTTCTTCATACAGGTAATAATTGTGAATCATAAAACCGGTATAGCTGTCGCTGTTACAGACAAAGTTATGAACCACAAAATAGCAGATTACCTGTTCCACATCCACAACGGATGCAATATCTTCACCGTATGACAGCTTTTTCAGGGAGCCGATCAGGCGGTTCTGATCTGCTTTGGTAATGTGGGTTTTGGCGTTGTCCCATATGTTGGGATAGCTGTCAGGCTCATCATCAATATATTGCAGCTTTACATCCGAAGATCCCGTTCCGAATCCGCCTTCAGAGCCGAATCCCCCGTTCTTGTTCTCTTTTCTGCCAGACATGGCGGCCGGGTCAAAATCCCCGGGGAGCTGGGAAGAATCAAATCCTTCAGGAAAACTGCCGTTTCCGAAAGAAGGCATATCCGGCAACCCGCCGTCTTCAGACATGGCAGATGGAGGGGATTGTCCGGAGTTTCCGTCTGGTTCGGAGGTATCGCTGTCAAAGTTGAAATCATTCATATCAAAATTTCTGCCGTTGCCGCGGCCGCCGCCAAAGCTCATGCTGTCGGGCTTATAGAGTTCGCCGTAGCCGGAACCGTAATTGCGTTCCAGAAAGGCTTCTTCCACGCCTTCTACCGCCAGATACAGACCCCAGTCCTCACCGTTGACGGTGATATAGACAAAACTGCACAAAGAGGCGTTCACGCCAAACTCATGCATCATTGTATAGGTCAGATAGTCTTTCATCATGGTGGAATCCTGAATCAGATTATTCAGGCTCAGTTTGTCCAGGCCATGATAGGAGCCGGCACTGTCGTAATGGTCAAACTCAATCTTGAAACTGTATCGCTCACTGCCGAGAGCGGCTACGGTGGAGAGCGAGGTGTTGCCCTTTGCCCGGATCCCTACATTTTTGCAGGCTTCTCCATCGATTACCACATTGGCTGTATAGTATTCTTCGCTGGTTGCATTTGCGATAAAGTCATCCCAGTCATTCATGGTGATATCAATGGTATGTACCTTTGTGTTGTCAAATAACCGGTCTTCATAGCCCAGTGCGCGGGCGTCTGCCTGGATACCAAATGCCTGACTGTTCATGAATAAAATGGTAATTGCCAGTGTCAGGACCGTGACGGACCATGCAATCTGGTTAAAATATTTACTACCTGACATAGTTTACCCCATATATTCACCGTTGTAAGAGACAATGACTGCACTGTTGACACCGGGGATCTGGGAGAGGATGTTGATAAAATCGGTATTGTCCTCTTTCAGACGGACTTCAACGTTCAGCTCGATTGCGCCTTTTACAGCGGATTTGCTCTTGGTTATTGACCGGGTTACATTTTCCCTGAGGAATTCATTCGCCTTCACTTCTGCCTCGTGGCTGACGCAGCTCAGAATCACCATATAAGGATGAGTGCCGGATGTCTGATTCACGAACACCAGCAGGATGATGCCGATGCAGACGCTGCCCAGGATGGCCAGGGGAATCATGCCGGCTGCCAGAATAATACCGGCACCGATGGACCAGAAGAGGAACACAAGATCCAGAGGGTCTTTGATGGCCGTGCGGAAACGGACAATGGACAAGGCGCCGACCATACCCAGGGACAGCACCACATTGGAGGTCACTGCGAGAATGACAGTAGCAGTGATCATGGTCAGGGCTATCAAAGCCGTACCGAAGCCTGCGGAATACATCACGCCCCGGTAGGTCTTCTTGTAAACGAGAAAAATAAACAGTCCCGTACCAAAGGAAAGCACGATGGTCAGGATCATGTCAAGGACACTGATGGAAGACACATTTTCCAGAAAACTGGATTTGAAGATATCTTGAAAAGTCATGGCTGGTTTTCTCCTTTATATTGCTGTTTTTAATCATACATACGGCAGGCGGCATATTTTGAAAATGCGGTGCTGTGCCTGTACTTAAGCTGCACAATGTCGCGAATGACATCGGGAAGGAAATGATCCCATTTTACTTCAAGGATACAGGGAGAACCCGGAACAGGGACAGTGGTGCAGTCCGGGTTCAGGAAATCGGTGCAGCGAAGCCCTGTCCGAATGTTGTAATCCAGGGTAACGCGGACATTTCCGGGGCCAAATACAAATGGCTGGCGGGTATAGGAAACAATCACCTTTGCTGCCAGGCCTTCATTGCGGATACGGGTATAAAAGCCCAGTATCACCTGGTCAGTACTTGCTGCCATCCATCTGCTGTCTCCGTTTACAATTGCCAGTGCCTGCCCGGGCGTAAGTGGGGCGGACTCCTTACAGCCAAGTCCTCCGTGCCTGATCTTTCGTTCCAGATGAATGACAGAGGGATCATTGTTGTAGAGACGAATCCGGTATTTTTCGCGAATGCTGACACCGTCCAGCTTTTGCCGCAGCGCCTTGTCCTCCGGATTGTCAAAATACAGGCTGCAGATCTCATACTGCCCGTCCCGGGCATGGCTGTCCGGCGTCATAACGGCCTTTAGTCTTTGACGCAGAATATACATGTCCAGGCTGCTGATCTCATGCTTTACTTCATGTCTGAATTGCAAGCGGCATACCTCCTTTCTATGCCACCATTATAAAAGACGAACCTAAGAGCCACATTAGAAAAACCTTCCCGTCTGTGAACATTTGCGGGAAGGTCTGTGAATTTTCTGTGAAATGAATTTAAAACCGCGCAGTAAAACGGATTTTTCCTGCTTCCGGGTATTCTGCTGTCAGTTTGCCGCCGAATGTCTCCGCAATGGCGCGGGCGGCGGAAAGCCCGATTCCGAATCCGGAGGAGGCGCTGCTTTGCGTTCTGGCAGTGTCTCCCCGATAAAACCGTTCAAAGAGCCGTTCGGTGTCAAGGGGCGGCAGGTCCGCACAGGTGTTTTCCTCCACAATCCGGACATGGCTGCCTTCGGCTGTCAGGGAGAACAGGATGGTTCCTCCCTCCGGGGTGTATTTTGCGGCATTGTCAAGGAGAATGGAGATCATCTGCATAAAAGTATCCCTGTGCACCTGCATGAAAACCCGGGGCTGAACACTTGCGGACAATGTGATCTGTTTTTCGGACAGGGAAGTCTCATAGGATGAAAGCATACCGCAAACCGCTTCGCTGATGTCCACTGCTTCGGTGGGGAGCTTTCCATCCTCATCCAGTCGGGCAAGGGTCAGCAGGTTTGTCATCAGGGCGTTTAGCCGCAGGGTCTGGAGACGGATGTTTTTGCTGTACTTTGTTTCGCCGTGGATCAGCGTGGAGGCGTCATTGTTGGACAAAATAATGGCCAGGGGCGTTTTCAGTTCATGTCCTGCGTTTGTTATGAAACGTTTTTGTTTTTCCATGCCCGCAGCGATGGGGCGCACCACACGGCCGGAAAACAGAATCACAAACAGTAAAACCGCAAGCCAGCATATGAGTGCGATCACGGAGGAAATGCTCAGCACCACAATAAAAATGGCCAATTGTCCGGAGGTATCCATGAAGAAAATCAGCCGGTCCGGGCCCAGCTGCTTCACCTCATATTTGTACCCGTCAATTTTTCCGAAGGTACCGGTGATCTGTCCGGCATATCGGACTGCCTTTTCCGCATCCACTGAAGAGATCTGATCAAGGTTCACATCCAGGACATTGCCCTGCTGATCCATGCGGACCGTAAAGAACCGGGCGGATTTTATGGTGTCCATATCCGGCGGGGCGAATGGTCCGGGCGGGTGAAATTCTTTTTGGAACAGTGGTTTATCCTCATTGGCAATGGTATGTAGGACAGAAGCGGACTGACTGTCCAGAAAGATCCAGCTGAGTCCGTTGATGGCTCCGATCAGTACGGCCAGAAGAATGGTGACTGCGGACATGGCAAAGAATATGAATTTTTTTCGTAATGTTTTTATCATAGGGGCATCTCCAGACGGTACCCGATGCTGCGCTTTGACACGATCTTCACACTGGATTTCATGGCAGCGAGCCTTTTGCGGAGATAGGAAATGTAGAGCCAGACGCTGTTGATATCGGCTTCCGCATTGCAGCCCCAGGCTTTGGCCAGCAAATCCTCGGAGGAGAGAAAGATATTGTGGTTTGCCATCAATTGTTCCATAAGACGGTATTCCTGTTTTGGAAGCACAAATTCCATGTCACCGCAGGACAGTGTACTGGACTGCATATACAGTTTCAGATCGCAGAAGGTAAGGAAATCAGGGTGAAATTCCTGGCGCCGGCGGAGCATGGCACGGATTCTGGCGAGAAGTTCACCCATGTCAAAGGGTTTTGGCAAATAGTCATCGGCCCCTGCATCCAGCCCCCGGATACGGTCGTCAATCTGTGTCTTTGCCGTGAGAAGCAGAATGGGTGTGCGGCATCCGTTTTTCCGCAGTGCGGCAAGAACATCGATTCCATCCCGTTTTGGCATCATAATGTCAAGAATGATTCCGTCATAGTCTCCGGATACGGCGTAATCGTAAGCATCCTCGCCATTGTACACGACATCGACGAGATATTTATGATAAGTGAGAATGTCCGCTACCGCCTCGGAAAGGGAGCGCTCATCCTCCGCATAAAGCAGTTTCATAGTGTTCTCCTTTTGAAGTGTATTGTCTTTTTATGGCAATGGAAAACAGGTAAATGTTCTGCTGCTTTTCTGCTGCCATAATATGCTCAGTGAAGAGGATATAAACACACTATCAGAAATCCCCCTGTAAAGGGGGATTTCGGGATTCCTGGTCAGCCGCCCAGGTTGTTGAGGAAGGCTGTGGTTTTCTTGTTCTGGTAGTCTCCGCCGTAGGTGCCGTCAAGCAGGTGCGACAGGCCCTCGGACATGAATTCCGCCCAGCTTTCTTTTTCGTGTTTTACGAGAATGGGGTAGTAGAACACGCCGTTTTTCTTTGCGGCATCCTGGTCCCCGGGGGCGTCGCCGCACATCAGCACATGATCGGGGGCATAGCCCTTTTTCAGCAGTTCCCCGATACAGAAAGCCTTGCTGCCCGCATCCTGGGCCAGGACAATGTCCGTGTGTTCCAGCAGGCCGTAGAGTTTCCACTCATCCAGCACGGCGCCCAGGTTTGCACTGGACACGATAGCCACGTCGGCATACTGCTGTGCATAGGCCAGGGCTTCTTTGACGCCCGCAAAGGGAAGTTTTTCGGATTCCGGGAGCCGGTTGATGGATTCGTTGACCGCAAGACTCCAGTTCAGGGCTTTGGGAAGTATCACGCTTTCGGGAGCCTGGGACATGGCGCGCTTTACGGCGTCATTGGACAGCTCGGGACTGTTGGCGGCCCATTCCGTCAGGGTGTCAAGATCCTCTATGGGGCAGTATTTTTCGTTGATTTCCTGCAGCGCCATGGAGAGACCCTTAAAGCGGTTAATTCCGCGTGTCATTGTGTAAAGATTGATTTCATTCCAGCGGGCCAGGATTTCGTCCTGCCATTTTTCCAGCTTCCATTCCGTGACCATGCAGGGGCCGAAACAGCGGATATGCTTCACGTCCATGGTGTCCATGGCACATCCGTCGCTGTCAACGCAGACGAGAAAGTCTTTTTGCTTCTGATAATTTGTGAGATGATTGGGCATTTGGTTCCTCCTTTTTTGATTTTGTCTTTCTGCAGCGGACCGAGGCCATATGGGGACCGGCAATTATACCGCTGCTTTGTCCCAATAATTTCATTGTTTTTGTGGCAGGGTGTTCCCAAATTTTTTGTTTTGCGGCAGGAATACCCTTGTCCGATGAGGGTATGGTATCCTTATATACTTCCGGCCCTTTTTCGGGAGCCGGGCATTTCTTTTATATTGCTGCCGGAAAACAGTTCCGTCTGTCTGCTGTCTGCTGCCGTGTCACGGTAGACTTTCGGCGTGACGCCCACCGTCCGCTTGAACATCCGGACAAAGTAATTCAGGTCGGGGATGCCGCATTGCAGGGCGATGGACTTGATGGGGAAGTGGGTATCCGCAAGCAGGTGCCGTGCGTGGGCAATTCTTTGCTGGTTCACATAGTCAGTGAGGGTCATCCCGATTTCTTTCCGGAATAAGGATGACAGATAGCTGGAAGTGACATTCAGCCGGCCCGAGAGAGCCTTCAGGCTCAGATCGGCGCTTAAATCCGAAGTAATGTAAGTTACCGCCTTTTGGACAGGAAGGGAATAACCTTTTACATTATATTTTTTGATGAGACGGCAGTACCCCAGGGCCAGTTTCCGCTGGAATGTCCTGCACTGTTCCACACTGCCCAGCTGCTCGATCTGCTGGATGCACTGATTGGAGAAACTGTCAATATGGATAGGATGTACGCCGGCCTGCTCGGCAGCTTTCCGCATCAGGGTGTTGAGGGTTATGGTGAGATCTTTTTTATCCCTCAGATTGTTTGCAAGTCTGGGAGGAATGCCCAGATCTGCCAGTTTCCTCACACTGTCCATTGCCAGGGCCTCATTCCCGTGGGTCACGGCGGTGATAACCAGATTCTCGGCGTGGTAGCGCTGCTCGATATACTGGATGTTCAGGAAGGGCTGTTCCGGCACCCTGGAGATGCCGCCGTAGTGATGGCGGAGATTTTCCAGATCCCCTTTGCTTTTGAAAATAATCTGATAGGGCTTTTTTTCAAATATGTAATTGGCAATCACGGCCATCAGGCCTTCATAGTGAGAGGAAAAGGGCAGCAGGGGAATATTCTGGTAATGGTTCCGGAGAGACTCCATAAGCTGGGGGGGCAATTCCAGCTGCCGGAACAGATCGTCAAAATGTTTCCCGTAAAAGGATTCAAACAGGACGGGCCCCATGACCAGAAAATTCCCGGATGGGGCAGTCTGTCCTTCGGGAGTCCTGCTCCCGGGAAAGGTGTCTTCCAGGGCAAAATTGTCCGGAAGTTTCAAAATGGAATAATTACACTGGAATAAATCCACATAATGATACAGTGTATTTTCTGCCAGGTCTGCCAAATGTCCGTTCATTTTCAGGGACAGATTTTCCAGACCCAGTATTTTACTGCGCAGGCCGAAATCAAACCAGTCCCAGTCAGCGCAGGGAAAAGAAACAAAATGATAAGGAATTCTGTCAGATATCAGGAGTTCCTGAATAAAGTCAAGTATAATTTTTTTCATAGATATACTCCTGTCTGTCGCAGGCAGGTCCCGCGATACTGTTATCGCCACCGGAATCGGTAAAAAATATCTTTCTTACATCTTATAGCAATATGGCTGTAAAATCAATTCGTTTTTTCAAAATTACCATGAGATTGTATTAAAATTGTAACAGATGGTGACTTGTCAAAACGGGCCCGGAAGGCCGTGCGGGTCCGGCGGGGTATTGTGTAAAAATCGTGAAATACTGACAAAACTATCCGAAAAGAAATGCGAAAAATAGAAATAATAGATAAAAAGTATTACCGAAATATAAATTGCCTAAAAAAAATCCATAAAAAACCCAAAATTTTCACTGTCAGAAAGTTTATTTTGACTGTACAATAATATCACAAATATTGCGCAATGGTAAAAGGACGAAAGGAGAAAACAAATTATGGCAAGTAAACCCTTGGAAGAAAAAGGTGTGCACCGCGCCAAAATGTGGGAAATAGCATTTTACGCGCTGAACAACACCTCCACCAACGCCTACATGATGCTGGTGGGATCCATCTCTTATTTCCTGGTTGGTATCGTGGGGGTGGGCGCCGTGCTGGCCGGTTCCATCGTTACCATCATGAGAATCTGGGACGGAGTCACGGATCCTTTTGTGGGCATGGTTGTGGACAACACAAACACAAAGTTCGGAAAAAACCGGCCGTTCATAGTCATCGGCCAGGTGGTTTTATTCGGTATGACGTTTTGTATGTTCCGGTTTATTCCCCTTATCCCCACCGGGGGACGTTTTATCGCTTTCATTTTGCTGTACATGGTTTACATAGTCGGTTATACCTGCCAGTGTGTGGTGACAAAATCCGCACAGAGCTGTCTGACCAATGACCCTGAACAGCGCCCTATTTTTTCCATTTTTGACTCTGTGTACAATATTCTGCTGATGAGTCTGTTCTGGCCGGTTTTCCTGTCCAGCACCCTGCTGCCCAAGTTTACCCTGACCAGCGCGGATGCCGCCGACAAGATTGCAAAGATGGTGGCGCAGAACCCGAATCTTGCAAATGTCATGACAGAGAAGGATGGCATCCAGGTATTGTCAGGTTTCTATAATCCTGAAATGTGGTGCTTTATGCAGATTGTCATCGGAATCATGGCGGCTGTGTTTGCCGTGCTGGCCATCATCGGCCTGTCCCGCAAGGACAATGTGAAATACTTTGGAACCGGCAAAGCGGCGAAGATCTCCTTCCGCGATTACGCGGATGTGCTGGCCCATAACCGCGGTATCCAGATGCTGGTAGTGGCCGCTTCTTCGGATAAGCTGGCAATCAGCTGTACTTCCAGCGCGGCGGTGACGGTTGCGCTGTATGGAATCATTCTGGGAAATTACGAGCTGAACGGTTCGGTATCGGCAATTACTTCCATTCCGGTTGCGCTGATCGGTATTTTCGGTATCGGCAGGATCGCCCGCAAAATGGGACAGAAGAAATGTCTTATGGTGGGTACTTACGGGGCTCTGGCTACGGCAGTTATCCTGGGAATCCTGATAGCGGTGGGACATGGCAGTGGAGCTGCATGGCCGACCTTCTCCCTGACAAAGCCGGAGACCTATGTGAACCTGTTTAAGGGCGCCAACTGGAGTCTTTTCGGTGTATCGTTCATTGTAATGTACATCCTGATGAAGGGATTTTCACAGTTGTCCGGAAATATCGTGATTCCCATGACGGCAGACTGTGCAGACTATGAGGTTTACCGTTCCGGGCGTTATGTGCCGGGACTTATGGGGACGCTGTTCTCCTTTGTGGATAAGCTGATCTCCTCCCTGGCGGCTACCATAGTTGCCATGGTTTATGCCACCATCGGCTATACCTCGACCCTGCCTACCCAGGAAGATCCGTATTCTGTCGGTGTTTTGGTCTGTACCCTGATCTGTTTCCTGGGTATGCCTGCCATTGGCTGGATCCTGAATGTGGTTGCCATGAAATTCTATCCCCTGACCAAGGAAAAGATGGCCGAGATCCAGGATGAAGTGGCCCGTATCAAGGCTAAGGCACAGTGAGTGTATAAAGGGGCAGAGTAAGGATACACCTTTTACGGAAATAATGTCTCTGCAGATGATTGCGGAGCGCAGGGGCTGTCGCAATAAGGGAATGTATGCGGCGGCTCCTTTTCTCTTCATATGGGAAAGGCCGCCTCACCGGATAAGGTCTTCCGGGGATATCCGGCAAGAGCGGTTCCTGCTTGTCCGGACAAGGGCGAAAAAGGGAACGGGATACTGGTTTAAAATAAGGGAGACTGGCAGATGGCGAAGGGGAAATACAAAAACAGACACACAGACGGGGAAGAAAATGCCAAGAAACGTGATATGGCCCCGGTGATGCCGCGGGATGAGATGCCGGGCGAGAAGAGCCTGACAGATTTGGATTATGAACTGCAGGCGGCCCAGGGGGCGGCAGGAATGCGGGAGAATACCTATGGCGTCTGGGGTCCCATCTGGCGTTTTATGACCTGGTATGACGGCAAAAAGGTTCCCCATACTTTTAAAAAGAAAGTGTATATGTGGCTGATGCTGTTTACCGGCTGGTTCGGAGGGCACAGATGGTATCAGGGCAGGCGGATTCTGGCGCTGTGTGAGACACTGCTGTTCTGGACCGGAATCCCCCTGATTTTGCTTGTGACGGACTTTATGGAAATTTTTCCGATAAAACCGGACGAAAATGGATATATTACGATGAAATGAGACTGTTTATTCCCGCGGGCAACGAGCCAAGTGGCTGCCTGCAGACATTTGGC
>CAJTLR010000035.1 GCA_910577185.1 uncultured Acetatifactor sp. | reverse complement strand
AATGCCGGTTCCCATATTTATACTTCAGGTTTGCATGTCGCTCGAATATCATCAGCGAGCTTTTCCCTTTCAGATACCCCATTATTTCCGACACACTGTACTTGGGCGGAATCCTTACCAGCATATGCACATGATCCTTACAGCACTCTGCTTCTATTATTTCGATTCCTTTCCTCTTGCACAGCGTACTCAGTATCTGTGCCACATCTGCCTTAATCTTTCCATATATAATCTGCCTTCTGTACTTTGGGGCAAACACTAAATGATACTTGCATTCCCACTTGGTATGCGCTAAACTGTTATTATCCATTTTGGATACCTCCTTTGTATGTTTTTATGGTTGGCAAACCCATATCTATCATACCATGGGAGGTTTCTTTTTTATAGCTAAAGCAGCTGGGGACTCACCGGCATAGCCGGTGGTTTATTTTTACTGTGACACAAAAAAATGATGCTTTCCGGGAAAAGCATCATTTTTTCCTTGTGGCATCACTTTTTTACGATTCCTGATTTTCCTGATAAACACTGGGATTCACGCCCATAACGCTCTTGAAGTTGCGCCGGAAGGTGAGCTGGTTCGTGTAACCGCACATGACGCCCACCTCCGTCAGGGAGAGCTGTTTATCCCTGAGCAGTTCCGCCGCTTTCCTGATCCGTTTTGTCTGCACATACTGCAGGTATGTGACTCCGAACCGTTCCTTGCACAGAAGGCTCAGGTATTTATTACTCACGTTAAACCGGTCCGTGAGACTCTGCATGGATAAATCCGCATCACAGTAATGGGAGTCAATATATTCCGCAATATCCTCTTCCAGCCTGGTGTCATCCTGCCTTCCCTGATCCCGCAGCGCATCCATCACCGAAAGCAGCGCCGCATCATAGTAATCAAAAATGTCCTGCAGGGTGGCAAGTCCCTCAAATTTTTTAATGTTCAGATGCACCGTGTTCAGTTCCGTGATCTCCCGCAATGTCTTGATGACCGTCAGATGAAATTCATCCACCAAGGCCCTGTACATTTCCGGAGAACCCGCGATATCCAGGTTTGTCTTGTAAATGTCAAACAGCAGTTTGTGTATTTCCACCATATCCTGCTTCAGCAGGCAGTGTTTCAGCTTCTCCCGGAAATTCACCGGGAAATAATAATGGTTCGTCTTTCCTCCCATGTCTTCCAGGAAATACACGGTCCCCCTGCCATCCGTCAAAATACCGTCCAGCGCCCTGAACGCTCCCCCGCAGGCCTCTTTCAGTTCCCCGATGTCATCCCGCAGCACATCCACTCCCATGGTCACATGGCAGTAATCCTTCTCTGCCGCCGTACTCACATACTTATGAATCTGGTAAAACAGATCGTCCCCTCTCTGTTCCGTCTCAAAATTGGTAATCAGAAATACATTGTAACTATCTCTGAAATAATAAACAATATGTATCTCATCCGTGGAAAACATTTCCGTAATGGTGTGGAACAGTTCCTCCGTCTTCCGTCGGTATTCTTCTTCCTTCAGGCAGGGCTTGCCGTCAAAGGCGAAATTGACCACCGAAACAATATAATACGGCTTAATCAAATCCAGATAATTTTCGTCCAGAAATATATTCACGCTCTCCTTTGCCAGGTTTCCCGCGATCATGGAATGCAGCATGCCCGTTCTGGCATAAGGGGTTATGGTCAGCATTTTTTCCCGGTATTCGTTCTTCTCCCCGATGAGATCCTGGATTCCCCGGATAATTTTTTCCATTTCATCCGAACAGCTGTCCTGACCGGAAGATACCATTTGCTCCAGATGGTCTATGGGCATGTAATACCGCCTGCTCACCGCATAGGCCAGCGCCAGAAAGACCGCCGAAATCACCACGATGCCCAGCAGGGTGAAATAAAAATAGCGGTTTACCTCAGCCCCCATGTTTTCCGGCACATAAATTTCATAAAACAGTCCCGGCATCAGGTCCGATTCCCTGACGCACACTTCCCCTTCCATTTCCCCCTGGCAGAATATATCCTCCTCCAGATACCGGATCCGGGCACTGTACCCCTCCTCCAGAACATCCTTCAGGTCGTTGCCCAGGCGCTTCAGGTCAAACATGATGCACATGGTGCCGATGTCGCTTCCGTTCTGATAGGAATAGGCGTCGCAGTACAATAGGTACTCCGTGTTAAAGGAATACCGCTTCGTTCCGTCAATCTGAAACGCATTTCCCACTGTGTCCACCAGCACATAAGGCAGGCTTTCCCCCAGCGGCACATAGCTGTCCGTCAGGGCGATGACCCCTCCGCCGGAGTACGCCTTATTGCTGCCATCCACAAAAAGCACAATCTGGTAAATGGAGCGGTTGCCCGTTATCAGCGCGCTCTTCATCTCGCTCTGTATGGAAAAAAGCGCGTAAGAATCCAGCTGTTCCCCGGTTCTCTCACTGATATAGAGCTGCTTCATTGTGGTGGAATAGCTGAGATTCTGAACAATATTCTGCGCAGTGGCAATCCGCTGCTCCATGGTATTGCCAACCGCATCCAGCTGGATTTCACTGATCCGTTTTTCCTGAATTTCATTGATCTGGTTATTTTCGTAAAACAGAAAGCTGATACAGAGAATCATGTACGAAGCAATCACCAGAATATATGTGAAAAACAACCTTAAGAATAGTTTACTTTGAAACATGGACATTTCTCCTGCCGTCTGTCTGACGGCGGCAACACATCATTCCCCCAGTTTCATGGCAATCACGGCGCCCACCGCCAGGGCAGCCACTCCCGTCACCACGCTCAGAACCGTCACTGCGGGGAATGTCCCCATGAGGAGTATGGCAACCGGCGAGGAGACGATCAGGCCGATGATAGCCCAGTAGGCATAGAGGGGAAATTTCTCAAAGACAATCTCCACCAGCTTGGCGACCCCGAAAATACCCGCCACTACCCCGATGCCGAAAGGAATCAGGATTCCGCAGCCCTTCAGAAGCCCCTGTACATTGAATGCCGCCAGATCGGAAAAGAATTCCTTCACGGTGTTCAGCACCGGATAATAGAAACCCATCAGCATCAGCACCATGGAACCGCTGACCCCGGGAATCACCATGGTTGCGGAGGTAATTACGCCCACGCCCAGCAGTATCAGTACATTCCAGATACTGAAAGACAGGTCTGCCGCCCGCTCTTCCGTCTCCCCCATCAGCGCCATGCCCACCACCAGCGCGAAAAACAGAATACACGCCGCTATATGGCCCGCCTTGATGCTCTTTCCTTTCACGTTTTTCCAGATCGCAGGAAGGCCGCCCAGGATCAGACCGATAAACAGCAGATTGGTCTGGATGGGAAAATTTTCAAAAAGAAACACAAGCCCGAAGGAACTTCCGGCAATTGCCGCCACCATGCCCACCGCAATGGGGAGCAGAAACAGCACACTCTTCTTAAACTCACTGAACAAATGCGTGATGCAGTGAATCAGCTTGTCATAAATACCCATGGCCACCATCATGGTGCCTCCGCTGACTCCCGGGACAATATTCGCAATGCCGATGACAACACCCTTTAAAAAACTTTTGATCATATTAATTCTCCATTCTGTTTATTGCTGCGGGGACTTTGATTTCCGGTAACCCTTCAGACAGCCTCCCCGCCAGGTCAGCCTCTGCACCCATTTCCAGGCATAGGCCCGGGCTGTCTGACCCTATTATGGTTTAGCATATCTTCCGGTTTTTGTCCACATATTTCTTCAGAAAATCCAGCAGCCTCTCCATCTGCTCCTCCGTTCCGATGGTGATGCGCAGATAATTCGATATCCTGGGCTTATTCCAGTAGCGCACATAGATATCCGCTTCCCTGAGAGCCCGGAAAATTCTCTCTGCCGGGATGTGCCCATGGGTTGCGAATATAAAGTTGGCACTGGAATCGGGAAAGGAAAATCCCAGCTTCTTCAGTTCCCCCTTCACCCGCTCCCTGGTGGCAACGATTCTGGCCGTGGTCTCCTTAAAATAGGCATCGTCCCTGACAGCTTCCGCACCCAGAATCTGGGCCGGCAGATTCATGGTATAAGAATTGAAAGAAAATTTCACATCCTGTAAATACCGGATCATTTTCTCACTGCCGATACAGAATCCAATCCGCATTCCCGCCATGGCCCGGGACTTGGAAAAGGTCTGGACCACCAGCAGATTGTCGTATTTTTTCAAAAGCGGCAGGGCGGAGACGCCCCCAAAATCCACATAAGCCTCATCCACAATCACCACCACGTCACGGTTGGCGGCCACGATCTCTTCCACCGTCCCCAAATCCTCCAGAAGTCCCGTGGGTGCATTGGGATTCGGGAACACCACGCCTCCGTTGGGCTGTCTGTAATCCCGGGGACAAATATGCCAGTTTTCATCCAGCGCGCAGGTCTTGTAAGGAATTCCGTGTAATTGGGCCCACACATCATAGAAAGAATAAGTCACATCCGGAAACAGTACCGGAAGCGGGCCGTTAAAAAAAGTCATGAAGGCCATGGAGAGAACATCATCCGATCCCACCCCCACAAACACCTGCTCCGGTTTCACATGGTAATATTCTGCCAGAACCTTTGTCAGCACCCCGGTGTCCGGATCCGGATAGAGACGCAGCTGCCGGTAATCCAGCCCGGCAGCCGCCCTTTCCACCCCGGGCGCCGGAGGATACGGGCATTCGTTTGTGTTCAATTTGACCATATCTGCCTTATTGGGCTGCTCTCCCGCCGTATAAGGCACCACTGTCCGCACATTCTCTTCCCAGCTCATATATTCTGTCACCTTTCCGCCTGCCGTCTTTGCGCCCTCATCTTCCGTATGCCTTCCTGCCGGGGCACTCCGTACAGGCCTGCTTCTATCCTCTGTCTGTCCCCATAACCTCCGTCTGGCAATTCTGCAGCTCCTGCCGGTAAATGTCCGCCTGCTCCGGACATCCCAGCCTTTCATAACAGCGGATCAGCCCTTCCAGGCTCTCCGCACCCCCTGCCCGGAGATTCAGGATGGGCTGTGTCTCGTATACCGCATTGTAATACCACACCGCGGCCTCCTCCCAGTCCTCCCTCTCCTCGTAAAAGAGGCCCATCTCACAGCAGATCTCCGAGCAGGCCTCCTGGGCTATGACCTTGCACGCATATTTAAAAAAGGAAATCACATCCCCCTCCAGCCTTGCCGCCCTTGCCACCACGCAGCAGGCCTGGGCCATCTCCTCACCGTCCCGTTCATTGTCCGCTGCCGACTGCGCAAAAATAGCGGCCGCCCCGGCAAAATCCTCCCTGTCCCCCGCCATCATCAGCTCCCTGGCGTACATACCGTGAAGCCTTTTGGACAGGCGGTATCCCTTTTCCCAGGACTTGCGGAAATTCTCCAAATCACGCTTGGCATGGCTGCCCTGGGGCATGTGGGTAATTACCACGTCGCTGTCATACACTTCCGGTTCCAGACGCACCATCTCGTGAATGGGCGCCTCCCAGACGAAATCCCGTTTTCTTTTGAAAAGTTTTGGACGGTACTCCTCGTCAAAATTATACACTGTGCCGAAGCAAAGCTGGTTGGCATACTTCATCTGCACAATCTCAATCCCGGGATCCAGACACATCTTCAGCGCCCGGAACCGCTCTCTGTTCTCCGGGGACAGGACTTCATCCGCATCCGCAGAATATATATATTCCTGAGTGGCTTTGGAAAACACAAAATTTCTGGCGGCACTGAAGTCATCTGTCCAGGGAAAATCGTACACATGCTCCGTGTAGCGCGCCGCAATCTCCTTTGTGGCATCCGTGGAACCGGTGTCCGCAATAATGATCTCGTCCACCAAGTCCGCCACCGTATTCAGGCATCTTTCCAATATCTTCTCTTCGTTTTTTACAATCATACAAAGGGAGATTGTAATCATACCGGCCCCCCATCTTCTGTGCGGGGGCATACGGCTCCCCCTTCCGGCATGAATACCATGCCCACAGCAAAAATCCTATTTGTTTATCATACCAAAAACAAGCCGCCCGCACAACCTCTATTCCGAAAATTCTTTCCGGCCGGTTCCTTTTTGCTTTCATGCACTTTTTTACCCATTTGGCAGAAGACTATTTCATATACTTATCTTCAGGCCCCTTTCGCTACACAAAACACAAACTATTATGGAAAGAGTACTGACGAAAAAGATTTAACCAAAATCCCTTTTTCCGGTTGAGATTCCGGAATAATCATGCTATACTGTATTTAGTCCGTGTTCAGGGCAGGAAACGGCCAGACGGCCGGTGACAATACATTTTCAAACTATATCACAGGGAGGTTTTCAGCTATGTTCATTATTTTAGGAGGCGGATTACTGATTATCATTGTGGCGGTAATTATATCGGTAATCTCCAGCGTGGTTTCAGCGGTAGCCGCAGATTCTGATATAGACTCCTGATTCCGGAAAGTGCATCAAAGACACCGTACCGGAACCGGAAAAAGGACGACAGCGCCACTGCTGTCGTCCCCTGACTGTTTTTGGTACCCGCCGGCGTACAACATCCGCCCGCATTTTCCCATTTCATGCTTTTCTTTCCGATCCGTAAGAATATCACCCCGCCGCTGATGTCCGCGGCGTTTTTATATCATTTCCATTTCCAGATGCAGCACACTGCAGGGAGGAACGGTAAATCTGAGCTTATTCTCCCCCGCAGCAAGGCCGGTAAAAGGTTTCTCCCGCACCGCGTCAGGTTCCTCAAAGGTATTATGCGCCCTCATATCCCCCGTCAGTATCGTACCCTCCGCCGACTTCACCCTGCCGTCCGCGAAAATGCACTCCACATCCTCCGCACTGTCCAGGGAAAGATTGGTCAGGGTCATGTGAATCCTGCCGTCCCCGGATCGGGAGACCGATTCCGTCAGGCCGGGAACTTTGTATTCCCCTGTTCCCACTTCCCGGGTTTCCACGGAGGACTCCAGCAGTTCTGCCCCCTGATGATGGCGATACAGATGGAACACATGCCATGTGGGCGTTTTCAGCATCTTCTCCCCTTCCGTCAGAATCACGGCCTGCAGCACGTTTACCATCTGGGCAATATTGGCCATTTTCACCCTGTCACAGTGTTTATTGAACAAATTCAGGTTGATGCCTGCCACAAGGGCGTCCCTCATGGAGTTCTGCTGGTACAGGAAACCGGGATTCGTGCCAGGCTCCACATCATACCAGGTCCCCCACTCGTCAATGATCATGCCGATCTTCTTTCCGGGATCAAACCGGTCCATTATGGCGCCGTGCCTTCTGATCAGCTCCTCCATTTTCAAAGTCGCCTTCAGGGTGCAGTAATACTCTTCCCGGTCAAAATCCAGGGCCGACACCTTCTGCCGCCCGCTGATGCGGGGCGTGGTATAATAATGCAGGGACAGACCGTCCATATAGCCATGCCCGTGGTCGAAGGTGGTCTCCAGCACTTTTTCCGTCCAGTCATAATCCTCTCCGTTGGCGCCGCAGGCAATTTTGCGCACCGGCCTCTCCGAATCGTAATTACGTATATAAGTCTGGTATCTGCGGTACAGATCGCCGTAATACTGCGGCCTCATATTGCCGCCGCAGCCCCAGTTCTCATTTCCCACCCCGAAATAATCCACTGTCCAGGGTTCCTCATGTCCGTTCTCCCCGCGCAGGTCGGCCATGGGGGATACTCCCCTGAAAGTCATGTATTCCACCCATTCGCTCATCTCCCGCACGGTGCCGCTTCCCACATTGCCGTTCACATAAGTCTTGCAGCCAAGCTGGCGGCACAGTTCCATAAACTCATGGGTGCCGAAGCTGTTGTCCTCCACCACGCCGCCCCAGTGAGTGTTGATCATTTTTTTCCGGCTGCTCTTGGGGCCGATTCCATCCTTCCAGTGATACTCGTCCGCAAAGCATCCCCCGGGCCATCGCAGCACCGGCACCCGGATTTCCTTCAGCGCTTCCACCACATCCCTGCGCATACCGTTCACATTGGGGATATCCGAATCTTCCCCCACATAGATTCCCTCATAAATACACCTTCCCAGATGCTCTGAAAAATGTCCCTGCAGTTCAGGGTTGATACGTCCTTTTTTTACATTGGGATTCACATATATTCTGGCCATAATTTTCTGTCTATCCTTTCCGCCGGACAAACCTCCGGCATCATTCCTCTGTACGGGCCTGTGCAGTCAAGTAGGGGAATGTCCTTCTCCACTGCCCGCCGCGCCGGTCACCTGCCAGCCTTTGCTGACATTCTTCCTGCGGGTGACCGTGTGCATGTTGCGTCAGCAACAGTTTTCCATATGCGCCCCTATACCATCGAGCAGGGAAGATTCAGCTTTCGCTGCTGATTTCCTTACGCGCCCCTGCGCATAGAAAAATGTCCGGAACTGTCCGCAAAATCTGTCTTTTCCGGCAGTCCCGGACATGGTTTACCGGGTATGGCTCCCTATATTTTTACGCAAAGGGATTTTCCGTGGGATACAGCACACCCTTTGGCTGATTGTAATTCAAATCCTCCACGGGAACGCCTATGTACTTAAACACTTCATACAATGCTTTTCCGAAATGTCCGAAGGCCACTGCCCCATGGTGAGGATAGTTCTTCTCGATCAGCACATGCCGATAGAAACGTCCCATCTCCGGAATGGCGAACACGCCGATACCGCCGAAGGATCTGGTGGCCACCGGCAGCACCTCTCCCTGTGCTATGTAGGCGCGAAGCCGATTGTCCGCCGTGGACTGCAGGCGGTAGAATGTGATGTCCCCGGGGATGATATCTCCCTCCAGGGTACCCTGGGTCACTTCCTCGGGAAGATTCCGCGCCATGATCATCTGATATTTCATGCTGCAGGCAGAAAGCTTTTTCGTATTGGTATTCCCGCAGTGGAATCCCATGAAAGTGTCATTGTGGGTGTAGGAATACCTGCCCTGGATGGACTCCCCATACATGTCTTCCGGCACGGTATTGTTGATATCCAGCAATGTGACAATGTCCTCGCTGACACAGGTGCCGATAAACTCGCTTAAGCAGCCGTAAATATCCACTTCACAGGATACCGGAATTCCCATACCGGTGAGACGGCTGTTCACATAGCAGGGCACAAAGCCGAACTGTGTCTGGAATGCGGGCCAGCACTTTCCGGCGATGGCCACATATTTGCGGTATCCCTTATGGGCTTCCACCCAGTCCAGAAGGGTCAGTTCATATTGTGCCAGCCTGGGCAGAATCTCGGGCTTTTTGTTGCCGGCGCCCAGCTCCTCCTCCATCTCTTTTACCTTGGCGGGAATTCTTTCATCCCCTTCATGTTTTTGAAAAGCTTCAAAGAGATCCAGCTCGGAGTTCTCCTCGATTTCCACACCCAGATTATACAGCTGCTTTATGGGCGCGTTGCAGGCAAGGAAATTCAGCGGCCTGGGGCCGAAAGAAATGATCTTCAGGCTGCTTAAACCCACAATCGCCCTGGCAATGGGAATGAATTCGTGGATGCGGTCCGCACATTCGGCTGCCGTTCCCACCGGGTTCTCGGGAATATAAGCCTTCACATTGCGCAGTTTCAGATTGTAGCTTGCGTTCAGCATACCGCAGTAGGCATCCCCGCGGCCGCCCACCAGATCATTCTGGCTCTCCTCCGCAGCCGCAATATACATGGCCGGTCCTTCAAAATGCTTTGCCAGAAGTGTCTCGGAAATCTCGGGTCCGAAATTTCCAAGATAAACGCAGAGCGCATTGCAGCCGTTGGCCCGGATGTCTTCCAGGGCCTGCACCATGTGAATCTCACTCTCCACAATACACACGGGACACTCATAGATGGCATCCGTGCCGTATTTTGCCGTGTAAGCCGCAACCAGGGCCTTTCTTCTGTTCACGGACAGACTCTCCGGAAAACAGTCCCTGCTCACGGCCACGATACCGATTTTTACCTGTGGTAAATTGTTCATTTTATTCTCCTCCTGACTTGAAAATAAGTTCTTTTTTCTCTTCTTTCCGTTTTTTATTATAGCTTTTTTCCCTGTGCTTTTCCATACTTTTTCACAAAAAAACCAGTTCCGGGCAGCCCCTCAGCCGGGACCGGCGCCTTTATGCGGCATTCACGCCAGAACTGCCGCATAAATCCCGCCCAGTTCCCGCAGCCCTTCCGCCACAAGGGAAGCCATCTTCACGGCCCCCTCATGGTGAAGATGCGTGTTGTCCCGCATATCCTCCCGGTAATTCTCATAAGTTCCGGCCGGAAAATACATAAACCATTTCCGGCTCTCCTTCTCCCCCGCCTGCTCATACAGAATACGGCTCTTCTCCGTCAGGTCCACCACAGGAATATTTTCCCTTTTTCCCAGGGCCAGCACCGCGGCCGGATACTCCCCGTGGGTGTTTTTAATCCTGCCATCCTCCCCAAACTGTCTGCGGGAAAGAGGCGTCACCAGAACCGGATGTGCCCCTTTTCTTCTGGCGGCATCCACATATTTCATCAAATATTCCTGATAAGTGGAATCAGGCTCCGTGTGCCTTTCCGCATCCGGCTTCTCGTCGTTGTGCCCGAACTGGATCAACAGAAAATCGCCTGCCTCCATGATCTCCTCCGCGGGGGCAAATCTTCCATCATGATAAAAGCTCCTGGAACTGGCCCCGTTTTTTGCAAAATCCAGCACAATATATCCCTCTGTGCAGTATCTGCCGAATTCCTGCCCGATACCCGTCTGGGGATATGTGTCCGCATGATTGAACGCCACGGTGGAATCCCCCACCCAGATCAATTTTTTCATCCAAACCTCCATACAGTGCCCGGTCCGCGGCGCAAAACCCGGAAAAGGCATGCCGCGTTTCTTTCCTTTTGCGCTGCCTTACGCAAAATTTGCACTGTTTCACGCAAAATTGTCTCCCAGTACACTTTCTTTCGTGTACCGTCCGGCCTCTTCCTCGCTCAGCATATGGGACCAGCTGACCCGGTTTCCCCCGGCGCCCGGGCCGGAATTTTGGTATTCCGCATAATAAGCCGTCTGATGCGCCCCTTCCTTGGACCAGTCGTCCCATCCTTCCGGCCGGATATGGGCTCCCAGCCAGGAATCCAGAATCACCACTTTTGCATATTCCCTCCAGGGTCGCCCCAGATACACGCTTCCCTCCGGGCCTTCCCCGGTAAAGCGGCAGTGTGAGAAGACATAACCGTATTCCTGGCCCTCCGGGGAGGAGCCGGCCGTCACAAACCCGGGCCGCGCCAGGGATTCCAAAACACAGTTTTCAAAATACGCCGTGGCGCTTCCGAAAATAAAATCAACGGTTCCGCAGATATAACAGTTCCTATAATACTGCCTGCCGTTTATGCGGGGCGCAAACTCCTTTGGTCCCCGGAATCCGCCCGGCTCCACCTCCTTCGGAGGCAGCGGTCCTGTGAAAAGGGTGTCCTGGGCGCCCAGCAGCCTGCAGTCACTCACCACAATCCCCTCCCCCTCCGCGTACAGGGCAACGGCCTGTCCTGCCCCTTCCCTGGGGCCTGCGGCATTTTCTATGGTAAGGTTTTTCAGCTGTACCCCCGCCGCATCCACAAACAGCGTATAACTTCGGAATGTCCCCCTTTTTTCCCCATCCGGCAAAATGTCATTGGCGCAGTCGTCATAAGTCAGGACCGTGCTGGCGGCATCCTCGCCCTCCAGAACCAGTCCCTCCTGCTTTATCTCCAGTTTCTCATGATAAACACCCGGAAAAATATGGATTGTGACGCCCCGCTCCCCATGCTCTTCCGCATATTTCAATGCTTCCCCGATAGCTTTAAACTGTCCTTCTTTTCCCACTGTCAGCCTCATACCCGGCTCCTTTCTTCTTTCCATGCCCGCACGCCGCTTTTTGGCAATCCCATGCTTATTTCTACTTTAAAAACAATTCCTTTCTTTCTACTTTAAAAACAATTTCTTTCTTTGTCAATTGAAATAATTCCAGTTTTTTGACAATTGGCAGCAAAATGCGCGCCCGCACAGCATTCCCGGTTTCCTTCCCCTGCGCCGGAGACATCATTCCTGCCACGGGATTTTGCATAAAAAATGTATATTTTATGATTTTATGCATTTTCTGCAAATTTTTTTCTGTTTTTCCCGGGAATCCATTGACAATTTATACATGAAGTGCTAGAGTATGTCTGCATATGCGGACACAACAATATGATTTAGGGAGGATTTATTTTATGAAAAAACTGACAGCTTTGCTGCTGGCTTCCCTCATGGTATTGTCCATGACAGCCTGCGGCAGCACACCTGCAGACAGCGAAAACCCGGACTCAGGTTCCGAAGCATCCGAAAGTACCGGCACGGAAAACGCTTCCGGGGACGCCGGTACAGAAAGCGCTTCCGATGACGCCGGCACGGAAAATGCTTCCGGGGCAGAAGGATTCACCACCGCCGTGGAAGGCAAACTGATTATGGCCACCAACGCGGCTTTCCCGCCTTATGAGTATGTGGAAGGCGGCCAGGTAGCCGGTATCGATGCGGAAATTGCCACTGCCATCGCCCAAAAACTGGGCCTGGAACTGCAGATCGACGACATGGAGTTTGACTCCATCACCGGAACCATAGCCAGCGGCAAGGCCGATATCGGCATGGCAGGCATGACCATTACGCCTGACCGTCAGGAAGAAGTGGATTTTACCGTCAGCTACGCCACCGGCATTCAGGTAGTTATCGTAACCCAGGACAGTGCCATCACCAGTGTGGATGATCTGACCAAAGAAGGCGCCAGCCACGTGGTGGGCGTACAGCGCAATACCACAGGCGACGTTTTTGCCTCGGATGATATCGAAAAAAAAGGATTCGGCTCCGTAGACCGTTACAGCAAGGGCGCGGATGCCGTGCAGGCGCTGAAAACAGGAAAGGTGGACTGCGTCATCATCGACAACGAACCCGCGAAGGCTTTCGTGGCCGAGGTGGAAGGTCTGAAGATTCTGGAAACCGAATATGCGGTGGAAGATTACGCCGCAGCCATGAGCAAGAGCAATCCCGCCCTCTATGAGGCCGTGAACACCGCGCTGCAGGAGCTTATCGCGGACGGCACGGTTCAGGGAATTATCGATAAATACATCAACGCAGAAATCGAGTAGGAAAGATTCATCTTCCCCAACCCGCCGCGCAGGGTGCATGTTGCGTCAGCAACAAGGTTCCATATGCACCCCTGCGCATAAAAAATACTGGAAAAGCATAAGCATCTCCCGGGGAGATGCCTGCCAAACCGGAATGGAGACTCCGTATGAAACCATCCGCATCTCAAACCTGGCCCCTGGTGGCTCCGGACTGGATACAGGAAGGACCAGAATGGCTGAACAATATCGGCTATGATTTTTACAAAAGTTTTGTATTTGACGACCGTTACCAGATGTACATAAAAGGGCTGGGCAATACGCTGCTTCTGACCCTTCTGGCACTGCTCATCGGTGTGGCGCTGGGCGTGGTCATCTCCCTGGTCCGTGTATCCTGGGATAAAAACCACACGGAAATGCACGGCGTGCGAAAAGCCCTGCTGGGCTTTTTCAACGCCGTATCAAAAGTATACCTGACCGTGATCCGTGGTACGCCCATGGTGGTACAGCTGATGATCATGTACTTTGTCATCTTCGCCTCCAGCCGGAACAAGGTTATGGTGGGCGCCCTGTCCTTCGGCATCAATTCCGGCGCCTATGTGGCCGAGATCATCCGGGGCGGCATCATGTCCATAGACCAGGGACAGATGGAAGCGGGCCGGAGCCTGGGATTTGGCTATGTCTCCACCATGCGTTACATCATTCTGCCCCAGGCCTTCAAAACAGTGCTGCCCACGCTGGCAAACGAGTTCATTGTGCTGCTGAAGGAAACCGCGGTGGCAGGCTATGTGGGCCTCACCGACATCACCTATGCCGGGAATATCATCGGCGGCAACTGTTACGATTACCTGTTCCCGCTGCTGATGTCCGCACTGATTTACCTGATTCTGGTCATGTTCTTTACATTTCTGGTCGGAAGGCTGGAAAGGAGGCTGAGAAACAGTGAGCGCTGATTCCATCATCCAGGCAACAAATCTGGAGAAGCATTATAATGAAGGCGAGATCAAGGCTCTGGACGGTGTCACCGCTTCTATTAAACGCGGTGAGGTGGTAGTGGTTATCGGGCCTTCCGGCTCCGGAAAATCCACTTTTCTGCGCTGTCTGAACCTGCTGGAGCTTCCCACCGGTGGACAGATTCTGTTTGAGGGTATTGATATCACCGACAAAAAAGCCGATATCAATCTCCACCGGCAGAAAATGGGCATGGTATTCCAGCATTTTAATCTTTTCCCCCATATGACCATATTAAAAAATATGACCCTTGCCCCCATGAAGCTTTTGAAAAAGTCCCAGGCAGAGGCGGAAAAACAGGCCCTTGCCCTGCTGGAGCGGGTGGGTCTGGCTGACAGGGCCAATGCCTACCCCAGCCAGCTTTCCGGCGGCCAGAAGCAGAGAATCGCCATTGTCCGCGCCCTCTGTATGGATCCGGAGGTCATGCTTTTTGACGAACCCACTTCCGCCCTGGACCCGGAAATGGTAGGGGAGGTTCTGGAAGTCATGAAGGAACTGGCCCGGGAGGGAATGACCATGGTGGTGGTCACCCACGAAATGGGATTTGCCAGGGAAATGGCCGACCGCGTCATCTTTATGGCGGACGGGCGTATCGTGGAGGAAGGTTCCCCCCAGGAAATTTTTTCCTCTCCCAGCCAGCCCCGCACCCGGGATTTTCTGGCAAAAGTACTGTAATCAAAACCCCCATGCACCTGTTTTGCAGTTTCTGCCAGGCAGTCATGGGGGTTTTTCTATTTTATGCTTCGTCTGCTTCCGGCTTCCTCACAAAAGTACACCGTGCCTGGCCGGAATCCATCATTCAAATTCGCCGTACTGTTCTTCCAGAAGCGGAATACCGTATGCCCTGGGGGTGTCCCTGATGCGTTCCATATAACCCCGCAGCGCGCCCCTGCAGTGTTCCGGTCCGCCCTCCCGCATCACGGTCCACATGGGATCCGTATCGGACCGGGAAGTCTTCATCATCTTCTCCGTCCAGTCCAGGATCATTTTTGCCCCCTTTGCACACAAGTCAGGTCTCTCCTGCGCCAGATTGTGAAGCTCATGGGGATCTTCCTTTACATGGAACAGCATTTCCTCCGGCAGCAGATGATACCCGCCGTGAATGGTGCGGATATAGATATAATCATCAAAGCGCACACTTCTCTGGCACACATGGGCGCACTGGGTCAGCACCGCATAAGGTTTGGAACAGTCCGTTCCCTCTTTCAGCGCTTTGGCAAAAGAGACTCCGTCATAGCGGAAATGATCCCAGGATACCGTGGATGTTCCCAGCAGCTCCTGTACCGTGGGCGCCAGGTCCGTATTGTCATGGAATCCCTTTACCACTGCCCCTTTCCGCATCCCCGGCCAGCGGATAATCAGCGGAATCCGGCACACCGGGTCATCCGCCATCCCATGTTCCGCATAGACGCCGAATTCACCCAGGTCTTCCCCGTGGTCTGCCGTGATAATGATGGCCAGGTCCTCGTCATAGAGTCCGTTTTTCTTCAGCCAGCCGGTAATCTGCCCGATATTGTCGTCCGTGTAGCGGATGCCATCGTCATAGGAATTCAGGAAAGCCCTGGCCTCTGCCAGGTTTTTCAGGCTGCCCGGATGCTTGGGCCACTGGGCAAAATGATCATCATTCCACATATTGATCTCGTTTGCCCCATGGGGACCGATATGCAGCAGATGTTCCTGGAAAATTTCTTCCGTGATCCAGTCATCAGGCATTTCGGTTCCCGAAAAACTGCTCTCATAATCCGCGGGTGTCCGGTAAGGCGTATGCGGATCCCAGTAATGCACATGCATCATCCAGTTATCCTCTCTTCCGTTCTTCTCCAGCCATTCCAGCACCCTGGGCGTCACCATCTCCGCGGACTCCCCGCCCCTTCTGCCCACATTCACGCATTCGTTGAAGCCGGCGTTGAACCACCATGCACTGTGCCGCTCCGCAAAGGTGGAAAAGGACACCGTGTGCATCCCGGCCCTGCGGAACTGCATGAACAGGCCGTTTTCGGAAATCTGGTCCGTAAAGCTCCTGGTCCTGCCCTGAAGGCGCATGTCAGCCGCCGTTCCCCCATGTCCCACAACACCATTGTGAATCCCGTACTGTCCGCTGATCATGGACGCCCGGGAAGGAAGGCAGGGCGCATTGGGACAGTAATAGTCGTCAAACCGCACGCCTTCACCCGCAATTTCATCCATAACCGGCGTGGTATTTCTCTGGTACCCATAGCATCCCATGTGGTCCGCGCGCAGAGTATCAATATCAAACAAAATGACTCTCATTTTATAACCCCCATTCGTTGCCATCTGCGGCAATTTGTGATGTCTCCGCGGCTTCCTGCACAATCTGTCCGTTTCGCCCGGAAACTTTTTTCGTCTTTTGTGATTCTTTCCCCAAACCCCTTATGTGTCTCAGGAGACAAACAAGGGCTTGCATGCAGGATAAATCTCCTTAAATTTCCGATAGCGTTCTTCGTATTTGTCCACCAGTTCCGCTTCCGGTTCCACCGTCTCCACGATACGGACTACTTTTCCGGCGATTTCTTCCACGCTTTCATATGCGCCGCAGGCCACCGCTGCCAGCATGGCGCCGCCCATTGCCGGTCCTTCCTCGCTTTCCAGCACATCCACCTTCAGGTTCAGCACATTTGCGATAATCTTTTTCCACAGCGGACTCTTTGCGCCGCCGCCGCAGATTTTGGTGCGGGTAAGGCTGATGCCCAGGGATTTTGCCACTTCCAGGGAATCCCGCAGCGCAAAGGCCACCCCTTCCAGCACCGCCTGGGTCATGTCTGCCCTGGTGGTATCCATGCTCATGCCCAGAAAGACGGCCCGGGCGTCCGGATTGTTATGCGGGGAGCGTTCCCCCATCAGATAAGGCAGAAAATACACATGGTTTTCACCCAGTTTTCCTGTCAGCTGCTGCTGCGCCGCATAATCCTTTGTGCCGATGATCTCATCCATCCACCACTTATTACAGCTGGCGGCGCTGAGCATACAGCCCATGAGATGATAGCTGCCGTCCGCATGGGCAAAGGAATGCAGGGCATTGTACTTATCCACTCCGAAATTTCTGGAGGATATGAAAATCGTGCCGCTGGTGCCAAGGGAAATATTGCACATGTTGTCTCCCACCGTGCCTGTTCCCACTGCCGCCGCCGCATTGTCCCCCGCTCCTGCCGCCACCTTCACCGAGGCGGAAATTCCCAGTTCCTCTGCCACGGCGGGGAGAACGGTTCCCACCGCCTCATAACTCTCGTGGCATTTGGCCAGCTGTGACGGCGAAACCCCGCAGATGTCGCACATCTCCCGGGACCAGCGCCGGTTTTTCACATCGAACAGCAACATGCCGGACGCATCCGACACATCCGTGCAGTGCACACCCGTCAGCCTGTAGGCGATATAATCCTTGGGCAGCATAATTTTTGCAATCCGGGCAAAATTCTCGGGCTCATTTTCCTTCACCCAGAGCAGTTTCGGGGCAGTAAAACCTGCAAAGGCTATGTTTGCGGTATATTCCGACAGTTTCTCCCTGCCGATGACCGTATTGAGATATTCCGTCTCTTTGGCGGTTCTGCCATCATTCCAGAGAATGGCCGGACGGATCACATTGTCATCCTTATCCAGAATCACCAGTCCGTGCATCTGCCCGCCGAAGCTGATACCCGCCACCCGGCTCTTGTCCACCCCGCCGGTGAGCTCTCTGATTCCGGCCATGGTCTGCTCATACCAGTCCTCCGGCTTCTGCTCCGACCAGCCCGGATGCGGAAAATACAGAGGATATTCCCTCGATACAATATTTACGATCTTTCCTTCCCCGTCCATCAGCAGCAGTTTCACCGCTGATGTGCCCAGGTCAATGCCGATATAATACATGTTCTCTCCTGTTCCGCAATCCTCCGGTACCGCCCTGGCAAATTCCTTTCACACATCCCCTGCGCCCTGCGGGCTTATCCGTAACCCTTTTACAAATTCCAGAACCGCTGCGGCCCTGTACCGGAATTGCTGCTTTATTCCCGCGGGCAATGAGCCAGGCGGCCGTGCAGGCACGGCCAGTTGGCGAATGCCGCGAGGTTCAAATACCAAAGTGTCCTTTGGACGCTTTCTGCTCTGCAGCGTTGCAGGCTTGATACCCCGTTGCTTACAGCGGGGTATTTGATTCCTTCTCCCCGTCCCCGAGACAGAGATTTTTTCCCTTCAGCCCAAGGAAGCTCCCCTCTTCCAGGCCGCCCTCCGGATGACCCAGCAGCCACTTATTCACAGCCGTGAGCATGGCGTCTTCATCGGAAACGCCCATGCCGCATTTTGTCTCTGACACTTTTCTGTGATTCCCTTTCAGGGGATAATTGGTTCCCCTGGGCAGTACAATGGCAACCTGGAAGCCATCTTCTTCTGCCGCGTGGCAGGGCGCATAATGCAGGGTTGTGGCATAAATCTCCACGGCAGTTCCCGCAGGCACCAGAAATGCCTCCACCCGCGAAGTGTCATAAGTATGGTCTGCCTCCACATCCGTGAGCAGTCCCAGCATCAGTACCGCATCCGCTGCCGCCACATTGATCTCGGAATCCCGGTGATATTCCAGCGCGTTCAGCATGGTGTTATGTCCGTTGCAGTATCCGATCTGAATGGGCATCTCCCCGTAGATCACCCGGGAAAGTTCCTCCATCACCGGCAGCGCCTCCAGCTCCGGAACCGATGGCTCATATACCACATCCCCGGGAACCGGCGTATGCTTCAGCGCCTCCACCAGTGCCGTGAAATCCACATTCTCAATCACCCTGCCGTATTTTTGAAACGCAGGATCCGTCACCTTTAATACTTTCATTTTTTACCCCGTTTCTGCGCGGCCTTTTGCGCATATCAAGTTTGTGGATGCCGCGCAGACACAAACTTGGGATTGAAAATTTTCAATTTTCAATCTTTACCCCGTTTCTGCACAGCTTTTTGGATGGCAGAGTTTGCGGATGCTGTGCAGACACAAACTCCGGATGGGAAAATTCAGTTATCCGCTGCATTTCCCTTTGCGCTTTAGCGCTCCCTGGCCCTTTTCCAGGCCTGTGCGATAAGCCAGTGGCCTGCGGCTGTGGGGTGCACCCCGTCTAAAGTCCAGTGCTTTGGCGGAAACTTCTGCCCTGCCTCGTCAAACACCTGCTGCAGATCCACAAAGTCCAGCCCAAACTCTTCCGCCAGTTTCCTTGTAATGTCCCTGCGGATTTTGACCTCCCCGCAGAATTTGTCCCACTCCGGATCCGTAGCCGTCCCATGTGTCAGATACGCTCCCATGAGAATGACACGAGTGTCAGGAAGCGCCGTCTTTGTCTCCCGCAGCAGAATCCGGTACACTTCTTCAAAAAGTGCGGAGTCCACACCGTTGCGTCTCCCCAGCTCATGCCATACATCATTCACGCCGATGAGAATGGTCAGCACATCCGGCTCCAGATTCAGGCAGTCCTTCTTCCACCTGGCCAGCAAATCCACAATCCGGCTGCCGCTGATGCCGCAGTTCATCACCTCACAGTTTTCTTCTTCCGCCATAAGCTCGGCCTCCAGTATCCTGGGATAGCCGCATCCCATGGCATGGGGATCCTCATAATTGCCTCTCCCGCAATCCGTAATGGAATCCCCCTGAAATAAAAATTTCATGTCTTCTGCCCTTCCTTTCCGAATTCCCCTGGTAAAGCCCGCTGCCATCTTTTATTCTACACCATTCTCCCGGTTATTTCCACGAAAATTTTCTGCTTTTCTGTCCCACGCCGATATGCTATAATGATACTCCAGATAAAGAGATCCGGGATGGCATATAAAATGGTAAAAACAAATAAAGTTGACTTCGAGCATGGCTCCATCACAAAAAACATCTTACAGACTGCCCTGCCCATGCTGGCGGCCCAGCTGATCAGCCTTTTGTACAGCGTGGTGGACAGGATTTACATCGGAAGAATTGAAGGTTACGGTACACAGGCCCTGGGCGCAATCGGACTTTGCTTTCCGATTGTCATCCTCATCGGCGGCTTTACCAACATGTTCGGCCTCGGGGGCGCGCCTTTGTTCTCCATTGCGCTGGGAAAAAATGATACGGAAAAAGCCGGGCGCATTTTAAATACCGCGTTCCGGCTTGAAATCATAACCGGCGCGGTTCTCATGGTATTCTGCGAACTGTTTGCGCCCGGAATCTTATCGGTTTTCGGTGCATCCACGGACGAATTAACATTTTCCATCCCATATATCAGAATTTATCTCACCGGAACCATATTCACAATGGTTGCCACCGGCATGAATCCCTACATAAATGCCCAGGGATACGCTACCACCGGCATGAAATCCGTCCTGGTGGGGGCCGTCTCCAATATTATCCTGGACCCCATCTTTATTTTTACACTGGGTCTGGGGGTCAACGGAGCTGCCATTGCAACCGTGATCTCACAGTTTTTATCCATGCTGTTTGTTCTGTCCTTCCTTCTGGGGCCCGGAAACGAATTCCGGATTCTGTTTCGGAAGCCTTTTGCGTTTCCCCATGCACCGGAAATCATCAGCCTCGGAATGTCGCCCTTTGTGATGCAGTGTACCAATTCCATGGTGTCTGTGGCATGCAACAGCGTGCTGATGAAAACCGGCGGAACCATGTATGTGTCTGTGATGACCATTATTTCTTCGGTCAGGCAGATCCTGGACACACCGGTCCTGGCGCTTACGGAAGGGGCATCCCCCACCATTTCCTATAATTACGGTGCAGGAAAACCCCAAAAAGTGCGCAGGGCAATCCTTTTGATGTCGGTAACCGCCATAATATATACTTGTCTGATGTGGATATTTATTGAGAAATTTCCGCTGCTGCTGATCAGAATTTTCAGCGATGACAACGCATTGCAGCAGCTGGCGCTTGAACCGCTCCACCTATATTTTTTTGCCTTTGTCTTCCAGGCATTTCAATACTCCGGGCAAACCGTCTTCAAGGCCCTGAATAAAAAGAAGCAGGCAATCTTTTTTAGCTTATTCAGAAAAGTCATCATGGTTGTTCCGCTGACCTATCTGCTGCCCTATGTATTTCATATGGGAACGGACGGCGTCTTCATGGCGGAGCCGGTTTCCAATATTGTGGGCGGGCTGGCATGCTTTACAACCATGATGGTCACTGTGATTCCGGAACTGAAAAGGATGCTCAGGCCTTCTTCCTGATTTTCAGCAACAGCAGAATAATGCCTGTTCCCGTCAGGATGTGTCCGATTCCCGAAATGCCGGATATGGAGGCATCCAGCCCGGAACTCAGCTCCGTTCCCCACACCTGGGTCAGTCCCCTCACCAGAAACCCCAGTCCCGTGACATTCAGTCCCGCATGATAGACAAGCAGGATTTTTCCCGTCTTTTCATCGGAAAATTCCAGTCCCTTTTCCGCCAGCATCAGCAGCAGAAAGAAAACCATTCCCAGCAGGAAATAATGGGTATGCATCACGGAAAGATTTGTCTTGTCCGTAAAATGGCTGAACTTTGTATATTCCCTGTAAAACACGCCGAAGACCATGGCGATGACCGCATAGACCAGCGCGGCGTTGGCATAACGTTTTTTCATCTTATTTTTCTCCGTTTTCCGTCATGTACTCCGAATGCTTCTCCCCCGCTTCCCCGGGACCGGATTTCATCCCCGGAACCGGTTCAGGCAGGCATACAGTTCCTGGATTCTGGGCTTTGCCAGACCGCAGGGAATATAAGAGCCGCTAAAGGACTTCCAGCCTTCTTTTTCCCAGACCTTCCAGATCTCCTGTACGGTCTGGCGCACGGTCTTCCTGCCGTCCAGGACCTGTTCCAGCCCGAACCGCAGCAAATGTGCCAGCCCATTGACCTGTTCCGTGTCCAGAAGCTGCTCCAGATACCGCACATTCACTTCCTCCCTGTCCAGGGAAAAAGACTCCAGCCCATAGGACTTTGTCTTCATGTGCTCATGTCTGTTGTCCCGCTGTCCGCCGCGGTTTTCCCGTCCCCTGCCTTTGGGGGCCTGGCGGAATGCCGGAAGCACCCTGTCAAATTCCGGTATCGCAAAACCGGGCGCCTGCACTCTGGGCGCCGTATGTTCCCTGCACAGTGCTTTTACCCGGTCCGTGATATCCACCGGGCGATAGCAGTCCATCATCAGAATATGATCCGCGATATAGAAAAACGCGCCGGAACTTCCGGCCACCAGAATGGTGGAAATCCCCCCTTTTTCGTAAAGGTCTCCCGCCCTCTCCAGAAAAGGTGTGATGGGCTCCTTGTCCCGGATGATCACCTGCTGCATAAACTCGTCCCGCACCATGAAATTGGTGGCGGAAGTGTCCTCATCAATCAAAAACAGCCTGGTGCCCGCTTCCATTCCCTCCACCACGCCTGCCGCCTGGGAAGTGCTGCCGCTGGCGTCCTCCGTGGTAAACTTTGCGGTATCCTTTTTGTTGGGCAGATCGTTGATGAACAGGGAGATATCCACGTTCCGGATGGACCTGCCGTCCTCTGCCCGCAGCTTCAGCGCAGTGTCATCCGTGATGACAAATTCCCTTCCATCCCCTGCAATATGATTATAGATTCCCATCTGAATGGCTTCCAGCAAAGTGGACTTCCCGTGATAACCGCCCCCCACAATCAGGGTGATCCCCTCCGGGATGGCCATACCGCTGATTTCTCCCCGGTGGGGCAGCCGGAATGTCCTCTCCATGGATGCCGGTGAGGTAAAGGGCACACTGTCAGCCATGGGCAGATCGGATACACCGCTCTTTCTGGGCAGAATGGAACCGTTTGCCACAAAAGCCACCAGTTTCTCCTCTTTCAGAATATGCCTGACCGCTTCCTGGTCTTCTGCCAGTTCCACCACGGCCTGCACCTTTCCGGCATCCAGCCTGGCATAAAACAGACTGTTTTCCACACATCTGGGCAGGAAATCAAACAAAATTTTGTCCAGTTCCCCCGCATTGATGGTGCGCCCGAAAGCAGGAAATCCCACATGGAAGCGCACCGTCAGACCCCCTTTGGTGATCTGGCAGGCGCTGCGCTCCAGGACTGCCTGCCCGCAGCGGCTGATGGACAAAAGGCCGCTTTTGCCGGAGCCTTTTGCCTTGAAATTATACTGTTCAAACTGCTTTGCCATCTGCCTGACCAGGTAATCCTGCAGGGCAGTGCGGGCGCAGTCTTTTTCATAATAAGCCGCCGGAAACCTGGCCAGCGTGTGCGGAATCTCCACATGCAGGCTGGAGGGCGACGCGAAAGGATCCCCCTGCACATGATCAATTACCAGGGTATACCGGTCAAATTTCCATACGCCTGCCAGAGACTTATAGGCCGGATAGCCTTTATGGTCTATGGAGCGAAGCAATGTTCTCAGTTCTGTCTGTGTCTGCGCCATATTTTGTCCCTTTCCACTGATATCTTCTTATGGCAGCCTGGATTTTCCCTGTTTCTCACAGCAGGCCGCCCCTCTGTGATCTCACTTCTTTTTCAGGTAATAAAATCCGTACGCGGGAAGCCTGACTCCGCAGGCCCTCATTTCCTCTCCCGAAATCAGGTCCACATAATCCCCGTCTGTCTCATGGATCCATGCTATCTTGTCAGACTCGCTGAAATTAAACAGTCCCAGAATCTTTTCACCCTCAAAATATCTTCCGATACACAGCACGGCGCAGTCCCAGGTGTCCATGGTCCAGGTATCCGCATTGGACACAAATACTTTTTCCGTCCTGCGGATCTTCTCCAGCATGTCCAGCGCCCGGAACAGCTTTCCCTCCACCGTATCCGGCCGGGAAATATTTTCCGCCAGGGTCCAGTTCATGGCGCCCCGGTGAATATATCTGGAATCCGGCGCTTTCAGCGGATCCTCCTTGTAACTGTAATCATTGACCTGCCCGATCTCGTCCCCGCTGTACAATACCGGGATACCGGACTGCATAAACATATATGCGTGAAGCATCACGTCCAGCCTCACGGCCAGCTCCATGGCCTGCGCATCCTGCTCAAAGCCCGCCTTTTCAATGCCGCACATGGAAGCCGTGGTGCCGCAGAACCTGGCATCCCCCGTAACCGGGTCCGCATTGTAGAGTTCCCCGCGGCTGTTGCTTTCCCCGGCGTATCCCTGAAAATAATCGTTCAGATACTGCTTGTGGGAGCGCTCGCCGATCCCCTCTGTCATCAGCGTCCCGAAATCAAGTCCCCAGCCGATATCGTCATGGCAGCGCAGATAGTTCAGGAACACATATTCCCTGGGCAGGGAACTGACAATATCAAGCTGTTTTTTCAGCAGTTTCACATCCCTTGTGGCAACCGTATGCCATGTGGTTGCCATGGTGGTCACATTGTAAAGCATATGGCATTCCGGCTTCTCCACCGTCCCGAAATAGGGAACCACCTTCTCCGGCTCCATAACCACCTCTCCCAGAAGCAGTACCCCCGGGCATACAATCTCCGTGATGATGCGCATCATCCGCACTATGGTATGTACCTGGGGAAGATTCCTGCACTGCGTGTTCAGCTCCTTCCATATATAAGGAACCGCGTCGATGCGGACAATGTCGATTCCCCGGTTGGCCAGATACAGAAAATGATACATCATTTCATTGAAAACCCTGGGGTTTTTGTAATTCAAATCCCACTGATAGGGATAAAAGCTGGTCATGACAAAATGACCCGCATCCTCCAGCCAGGTAAAATTTCCCGGCGCCGTGGTGGGAAATACCTGGGGCACCGTTTTTTCATACAGGGAAGGGATGTACGAATTGTCGTAGAAAAAATAACGGCTCATGTACTCCCCGTCACCCTGACGGGCTTTTTTCGCCCACTCATGGTCTTCCGAGGTATGGTTCATCACAAAATCCATACAGACATTGATTCCCTTTTTATGGCAGGATGCCGTAAGGCTTTCCAGATCTTCCATGGAACCTAAATTTTCCTGCACTTTCCGGAAATCCGACACCGCATATCCCCCGTCGGAACGGCCTTTGGGCGTCTCCAGAAAAGGCATCAGGTGAATGTAATTCACATTGCATTTTCCGATATAGTCCAGGCGGGATTCCACACCCTTCATATTACCCGCAAAGTTGTCAATATACAGCATCATTCCCAGCATGTCGTTGCGCCGATACCAGCCGGGATCCCTCTCCCGGGTTTCGTCCATCCCCTTCAGCGCGGATTTCCTCTCCCGGTAAAACTCCTTCATTTGATCCAGAAGTTCGGCAAACATATCGCCGTTATCATATAATTCCATATAAAGCCAGCGAAGTTCGTCATGATGTTTCTCCAGCCGCTTCCGGTAGCAGATCTCTTCGTCCTGTGCCGTCCCACCGTCTTTCGGGCATAATTCCTGCCCGGCCTCACACCCGGTCTTCTTTTTTCCGGTACTGTTTTTATCACATTTATCATTCTGTGCTGTCACTTTTTTCATGAACCCACCTTCCTGGCCTGCCCTCCGGTTTGTATTCACCCGGATTTTTCCTGTCTATTGTTTTCCCGGCTCACCTTTTACGCCGAACAGATAAGGGCTGATCTTGTCCAGCATCGCCGAATCGTCCGAGTCGCATGTCAGCCTCTGCGGCTGCGCCAGATCCAGCGCAAAAACGCCCAAAATTGACTTCGCATCCACCACCCGTCTGCCTGATCCAAGTTCAAAGTTTGCTTCCATAGTGCTCACTGCATTCACAAAATTTCTTACCTGATCCGCATCATCAAATCTTACAAATACCTGCTGCATAAAAACCACCCTTTTCACCTTTCTTCAGGAACATTTCCCGATGCATTTTTGGGAGAAATCCTTTTACGAATTCGTTTCACCCATTTCGGAATCATACACTATCTGTCAGTATTTGTAAATTGTCATTTTCAATAATTTTCAAAAAAACCCTTTGTAAAAAATGCTGAAATAAAATTTCTAAATTTCCCGCTGTCACCCTTGTCATTTTCTACATATGGTACTATAATGAGAGTGTTTGCTACAAAATCTTGATTTTTAAGACTTTTTTCCATAAGAAACCCCCTGCGGCATTTTATGCAGAAAAGCGGGAAAATCCCCGGTGCCGTCCGGGCGGGTTTTACAGTTTTCAAAAGAAAAACGGGAGACAGAATGAATCTATCCGATTTAGCAAGAAATGCACATATGCTGCATGGTCCGCTGTCCAAAAAAGGATATATGCGATGGTGGCATTCCTTTTCCGGCATGCAGCCGGAAAGCAGGGAAATCCGTACCTTTTTCGTGGAATTTTTTGTAATGAATCCCGGGCTGGGAAAAGACAGGCCCATTCTGGGGCAGCATCCTCATAATAAAAAGCGCGGCATCAAGCCTTCCTATGTCATGGTGAAGGCCGGTGTATTTCCGGACGAAAACGGGGACGGCGGCAGACAGTTCCATGCCTTCTATCCCCTCTGCGCCCTCCAGGCCACGGGCAGTCCCCTGGTGATGCGGCTGAAAGGCAGCCCGGAAAAGCACTGCCAGGCAGGCGACTGTTTTTACAGCGAAGACAAGCTCACCGGTTTTGTGGAAGTGACGCCCCAGGAAGCAAGGCACCGTTCCTTTATGACGGACAGCGGTTCCATGGAATGGGATGTGACCATCCGCAAGGCCGTCTCCTGCCACACCGGAATCCGGGCAGGCAGGTTTTTCCAGGCCCTGAACGCATGGGAAAGCTACTGGCACGGGGAAGGTATCCGCAGCTTTTTTGAGGGAAGTGTCATTTTGGACGGCATTGCCTATGAAGTCACCCCCGACTTAAGCTATGGCTATGCGGACAAGCACTGGGGCAGGAATTTCAACAAGCCCTGGTTCCAGTTTGCCTGCGGCTGTCTTACCAGTGAGCGCAACCAAAAACAGCTGCGCCACTCCGTACTGGCCGTAAACGGCCTCTGTCCCAGGTTTCTCTGGTTCCCCCTGCGGCAGCGCCTTATGCTGCAGCTGACCTATATGGGGGAAGATTTTGAATTTTCCCGGTGCAAATGGGAGACAAAAGAAACGGGCAGTCGCTACATCTGGCATATCCTGGCCCGGAACAAGACTTCCGTGGTCAAGATTTCCTGCAGCTGTACCAGGCAGCAGATGCTCTCCCTGCAATATGAAACGCCGGAAGGGAAAAAAGAAAAGCAGCCTCCCCTTGCCGGCGCCGGCGGAACCGGAACCATACGGCTCTACCGCAGGGAATCCGGCGACCGGGTGCTGATTGACACCCTGAAAATGGAAAATGCATTTTGTATCTGCGGAATGCCCTTCCCTGTATCCTGACCAGTACACCGCTTTTTTCGCCCTCACCCGGCCCGGTTTGTGGGAGATGAGGCCGGGGAAACGCAGCGGGCTGCGCTCCCCCAATGAGGGCCAAATATACCGTAAAACGGGGCGTACCCATGGCGGGAACGAATTTTCAGACACGCTCCAGGACCTGCAGCACCGGCGCCTGGGTCATGCCGGATGCAGGCAACTGCAAATGAGTGGACGCCCCGTCTTTGTGTTTCCACACCAAAGTGGTAGTCACTTCCACGCGGATACTGTTTTCCCCGTCCGCAAGGACATCCGTCACCTCCAGCCGGGCCGGGAATCCTGCCAGGAATCCCAGGTCTTTCCCGTTCCACAAAACCCTCATGCTGTCGCAGGCCTGGGGAAATATCAGAACATACCTCTTTCCCGCTTCTTTCTTCCTATAAAAGCTTCCTTCATATACATAGGTTCCCACAAAAGAAGGCCAGTATCCCGGACCGTTTAAATTGGGAAGGGGCTGCCCTGCCCTCAGCCAGGTTTCCTCCCGGATTTCCTCCTGCGTTCCCTGGGGAATCCTTGTGATCTTCCAGTCCAGATCCAGAACTTCCCTCTCTCCCTGAACCGGGAATTCCGGCGCCGGGCTCCCGGCGCCATTACTTTGACGTTCAAAGCAATAGAACACTGCCTCCCCCGGTTCCAGGCACAGCGGAACATTCCCCGGCGCGGATTCCGGGCCTCCGGATTCCCGCAGTGCAAAGCTCTCCGCCCTGTTCTGCCAGGGATCGTAAACCGTCACCCTGTCATATTCCGGATTGTTTACCCGGATCTGTCCCCGGAACTTTTTCCACACGGACTCGTTGAAATACATGGCCGCCAGTCCGTCCCTGTGGCGCATCACCAGACAGCGCAGATCCGGAAAATTACAAGTGTCCACCGTAATTTCATTTTCGCCCCTGGCCTCCTTTAACGCCTCCACCTTCTCCGCAAGGCCGCAGAGGGATACCACTTCCACATTCTTCTCCCAGTTCTCCGGCAGCGGCTCTCCGTACACATCCCCCTCCGGCAGGGCATCCGTCACGAAAACCTTCAGTCCCAGCGGAGCACTTTTTTCCACAAAACGGATGACCCTTTTGTCCAGGTACCGGGCATAGGGCAGAATCAGGCACACATAGCTCTCTTTCCCTATCCGCAGCCTTCCGTTTTCCACCCATACGGAATGATATCCCGCCGGATTCAGGTCTTCTCCGCCGCCGTCACGGGTCTGCGTCTCCTCCAGCAGATCTGCCGGAATCACGTCATAGTCCATTCCTTTTTCCATCAGTTTTCTGCCCGGTTTCTGGAACAGCATGCAGGCGCCTCCGCTCCATTCACTTTCTCCGTGGTAAAGCACTGCCGCATCTGCCACATGAACGCCGCCGTCCAGCAAATGGGCCCCACGGTTCATATATTTCATCAGCCAGGTAAAGCAGGAAAATCCCGGATTGTTTCCCCCGGCATAAAAATGGGGCGGGCAGTCCGGATCCGGGTAGCGCATGGAGAAGGCATGGGGCGTGAACTGATTTATGCCCCTTACCAGCATATGGTTGGCCAGCCACTTCATAAGGGAATTCCCTTCTGCCCAGCCGTAATTGCCAAAGATTTCACAGAGCGCCCTGTTTTTCTTATTTTTCTGGATATGGGCCGCAGAACTTGCCAGCTTGGCCAGGCCGAAGTGGAAAAACTCCCCATCCCTGTCCCCGGCAATCCACTGATGCACCGGCTCCGTGAACCCGGGCACGATCTGATGATGCACCACATCGATTCCCGCCATGTGCTGCCCTGCCATCTCCCGGAAATAATGTCCGATGCTGCAGGCCATTCTGGCATGGGCATTGTCATCCTCGATAATATGTCCGATGTATTCCACCCCACGCTGTTCGCACCATCTGCCCATCTGACCGGAAAAGCAGGTCTGTACCAGCCGGGTCATCTCATCCATGTAAGACGAGCGCACAAAAGCCGTCTTTTCCCCGGACTCATACCACAGAGCCGGGAGATTTTCCGTGAATTTCTCCCCCCACTTATGCCGCAGCGCTTCCTCCAGCCCTCCGCTCCAGGGAAGCATGTGGTCCCTCTGGCCCAGGGTATTGTCAAAAGGATACCCCTTTACATTCCCCAGTTCCGGCTCATCGGAAAAAAATCCGGCTATGACAGAGCCAAAATACTCCCCATAACGGGCATAATGCTTCTCGTACACTTCGTCGATGAGCACCCTCACGGAGTCCGGGTCAATCAGATTCACGTAAGCATCCCTTCCCCCGCCTTTTCTGGTGGTAAAAATCACAAACAGCCGGTAGGCCCCCTCAGGCAGGTCAAAATACACAAATCCGTTTTCACAATGGTCCGTCAGGTCCAGAATTCCCTCCCCGGCCACTGCCAGGGTCTCCCCGTCGGGCTTGGGCACCGCCAGAATCCCCAGAAGTTTTTCGTCCGGAAACTGCCCTGTCCGGGCATTTCGCTTCAGGTCCCTTCCCTGCACGCCCATAAAATTTTCCACCAGCACGGCGCCGTTCCTGCAGGGGCCGCAGATATCCATGTGGCGCTCCGCCAGATAAAGCTTGCCCTTGTCCGGCTGCCGCTCAAATCCTCCGTTGGCATGTCCTGTGGGAAATTTGTCATCATCCAGAATCCACAGCCTCATTCCCCTTCTTTTTGCTTCCTTGCAGATAAAATCCAGGTTCTCCCACCAGCCCGGACCGCAGAAATCCGGGTGCGGCCTGGACTCCAGGCATATTTCCCTGATGCCGCATTCCTCTATCCTGTCAAGCTCCCCTGCTATGGTCCCGTTGTCCTCTCCCTTCATCCACAAAAAAGGCAGTATATGACTTGTTTCCTTCCCTTCCAGCAATGTGCGTAATCTTTCCATACTGTTCTCCCGTCTCTTTTCCTTCTGTACCCGTTCTCTCACATTCTTCTGGCCACTATCACATCTCCCGCCTCCATGGTGACAATTCCGGTCAGAGTCCTGTCGTTCAGCAAATCTGCCAGCTTTTCCCGGCCGAAGTCAATTACCGCGCTCTCCCTGTTATGATTTATGGCAAACACCACGCTGGCCTGATCCGTGACCCGCAATGTGATCTCCACGCCGGTTTCTGCCGAATACAGCCCGGATAGATTCTTTTCGGCGCATATTTTTCCCAGCAGTTCTTCCAGGAAATCCTGCTCCGGCTGGGTGCCGATATAATAGGCCTTTCCTTCCCCGTAGTCATTTTCTGTGACGCAGGCCATTCCTTTGTAAAAATCCTCCCCGTAGGAGGCAATCACCCGGGCTCCTCCCTCCGGATGAATCAGGTCGCAGAGAAATCCGCAGGCATATTCTTCTTTTTCAAATTCCCCTTCCCGGACGATTTTCATGGTATTTTTTTCCCAGGGGCGGAGCGCATCCGTCTCTTCCACCCAGATTCCCAGCATTTCCTTCAGCGGCCCCGGATAGGCGCCGAAGATGCATCTGTCATTTTCGTCTGTGAGGCCCGACATCACCGTGGTCACCAGCGTGCCGCCCTTTTTTACAAATTCCTGCAGCCGTCCGGCCACATCCCCCCTCACCATGTACAGCATGGGAGCCAGAATCAGTTCATATCCCTCCAGTTCAGCGTCGTAGGGCAGAATGTCCACCGGAATATTCCGGCAATACAAAGTCTCGTAATACAAAGACACCGTCTTCAGATAATCCATATCCCTGCTGGGCCCGCTGGCCAGCTCCAGCGCCCACCAGTTGTTCCAGTCAAACAAAAGTCCTGCCTTTGCGGGGGTGCGGCCCTCCAGGAAAACATCCCCCAGTTTTGCCAGCTCCTTCCCCAGTCTGGCCGATTCCCGGAACACCCTGGTATCCTCCCTGCCCGCATGGCTGATGATAGCCCCGTGGAATTTCTCCTGCCCTGCAATGGACTGGCGCATCTGGAAAAAGAGGCAGGTGTCCGCCCCATGGGCCAGGGCCTGGTAAGAAAGCCTTCTCACCTCCCCCGGGCGCTTCAGAAGATTGTAGGGCTGCCAGTTCTGCTGATTGGGCGACTGCTCCGTGAGAATATAGGATGCGCCCCCTTTCAGCCCCCTCATAATGTCATGTTTCATGGCCACAAAATACGGCGGGTCATCCGGCCAGGGATAATTGTCCCAGCCCACAATATCCAGATTTTTTGTCATGACAAACTGGTCCAGTTTCTTGATGTAACCGGACATATTGGTCTGCACCGGAATATGGGGGTTGTAGCGTTTCAGCACCCTGTACTCATTCAGAAAACATTCTGCCGTGGAATCCGTCACAAAACGCATGTAATCCAGCTGTATGGAAGGCTGAAAGCGGTAGTCATCATTTAACTCCGTGGGAAGGGTCACTTCCTCAAAATCCGTCAGGGTTCTTCCCCAGAATGCCGTGTGCCATCTTTTGTTCAGCTCCTCCAGGGTGCCGTAACGTCTTTTCAGCCACAGACGGAATTTCGCCTGGCAGTTCTCGCAATAGCAGTAAGTTCCGTACTCATTGGACACATGCCACATGGCCAGGGCCGGATGATGGGCGTAACGCTTTGCCATCTCCTCTGCCATGGCTGCCGCCCGCTCCCGGTATTTCAGGCTGTTCACACAGAAAAACACCCTCATGCCATGGGTCCGCTTTCTCCCCGCGATATCCACCGGCAGTACCTCCGGATATCTGGCTGACAGCCAGGCCGGCTGGGCCGTGGTGGGAGTTGCCAGACATACGGAAATCCCGTTTTCCCAGATTTTATCGATCATCCGGTCCAGCCAGCCAAACCGGTAGACCCCCTCCTCCGGCTCCAGTTTCGCCCAGGAAAACACCGGCAGCGTCAGCAGGTTAATCCCTGCCTTTCTGAAAAGCCTCATATCCTCCTCTATGGTTTCGTCATCCCACTGGTCAGGATTGTAATCCCCCCCGTAATAAATTTTGTCCGCTCGTTTCATCCCAGTCATTCTCCTTTCCGGATTCTTTCTCCTTTGCGTCCTTTATCCCTTCCGCCCACGGCCTCTCTTTGCCGGATCAGGTCTGTTTCCCTTTGCGGTTCTCCTTTTGCAGCTGCCGTCACTCTGACAGCTCCCCACCGGATCTCCCTGTCATGCCCCAATGCCGGCCGCAGCCTCATAGGCTGCCTTCCAGGGGTCTGTCCGTGGCCACACAAATACTCCTATATTCCCCGCCTGCGTTTGTGGGATACTTTTCCTGCCAGGGACAGGTGCCGCAGTAAAAATGATACATGGTTCCCTTATAACACAATACGGAAGCCTTATGGGCATGCCCGCAGTCCACGCTGCCGGGTTTTCCGAAAGTAAGAATCGGTTCCTCCACTTTTTCCCATGAAACCAGATCTTCCGAGATGGCAAGTCCCTCCTGGGCATGGGTATGTCCATCCTCATATATTTTTCCGTATCCGAAATAAAAGTTCAGCCACAGATGCCCGTCCTTCAGAACGCAGGGATCCGACACGAATCTCTCGTCCCATGACTGCCGGTTCACTCTCAGCACGGGATTTCCCCTCCATCTGGTCCAGTGCTCCAGATCCTGTGAGATGGCCAGCCCCGTCTGCTCTGTCCAGCGCGCCTCCCTGTCCTTGGCATTGTAAAACATATACCAGCTGCCCTCATGGCGCACAATACAGGCTTTGTACAGTCCCCCGGCCTCCCATGCCTCCCCGTCCTTCCAGGAAAAGCAGGGCCTGTCCGGAAAATGCCAGTCCAGCAGTTCCTCGTCCTCCGTCCACGCCATGCCGATCTCCGCCGGCCCGCTCTCATATCCGGTGCCGGGATAGGAATGGTAGACCATCCAGTATTTCCCGTCTATTTTCCGAAGCCTGGGCAGGTCCTCCAGCCGGTCGCCCGCTTTGATCATCCAGGTAGCGGCCCCGCCCACCCTGTCCCAGCGGCCGGATTCCATGTTTCGCTTCAGGATAACACCCTTGTGTTTCCAGTGTATCAGGTCGTCGCTGACTGCCAGCGCGGACTGGTATCCCACACCGTCAAATCCCGTATAAAGCATATGAAATGTTCCATTGTGCCAGAATACAAAGGGAATGTCCACCGCTTTTTCATCAAAAGCTCCACGCACCCCGGAGCCGTGCAGCACCGGTTCCGGATAGCGCCAGGGCGTCATGTATTTCTGAATTCTTTCGTCCGTAATTGCCATCATTTTCCTGTTCTCCCTCTTCTGCCCGGTTCCGGGCCTTCCTTCCCAAATCCTTTCACCGTTCCTTCCCTTCCATCGGGAATGATTTGCTTTCCCCGGGCGTTCCTTCTCCCGGAACCGCTTTTGTATGTCTTCCTCACCGCTTCCTGCTTCCTACACCCCCAAATCCTTTACCCGTTCCTTCCCTTCCATCCGGAATGATTTGCTCTCCCCGGGCGTTCCTTCTCCCGGAACTTCTTTTGTATGGCAGACCTTCCTCACCGCCTCCTGCTTCCTACACCCCAAAACGGTATGTGTGGCGGCCGCTTTGCACCTTGCGGCACAAGGTCCCGTCCGGCGCCTCCAGAAATGCCGTCACATTGGGGGGAATCCGTACCGTCACTTCCACTGTCCCGCCTCCTGCCGCAGCTTCCTGTCCCACGGGAATTCTGTGCCACTCTGTCTCAATTTTCCCGTAGGGATGCATGGTCCACATCCTGACCCAGTCCACACCTTTGGCCGGCTGCGGCGCAATCCGGATCTGGTCCAGGGGAAGTCCGTCCCGGATCAGTTCCACGCCGCCCAGTCCCCCGTAGAACCACTCCTCGATACTGCCCAGCATCAGATGATTCTGGGAACCGTGGATATGCTCCGGATCCGGCCCGTCCCACTCCTCCGTGAGCGTGGTGGCCCCGTTTGCCACCTGATACCCGTAACCCGGTTTGTCCGTGATGTTGGTCATCTCGTTCAGCACATCCCACATGCCGTACTTCATCAGGGCGGCTATCAGAAAAGGATGTCCCACATCTCCCGCCGTGACGGCATATCCCCGCTTTACAATGTCTTCCCGCAGCTGCGCCGCCGCCTTTTCCACATATTCCTCCGGCACCAGCCCCACCACCAGGCTCATGGCCTGGGCCGCCTGGCTGCCCGTGGCATATCTTGCCGTCTGGTCATCCAGAAACTGCAGATTGTATTCCGCAAACACTCTTTTCCGTCTTTCCTCATATTCCCGGGCATCCTCCTTTCGTCCCAGCAGCCCGGCCACCTGAACCATAACCTTCAGATCATAATAGTAGATGCAGGTAGCCGCCACCGGCACGGGCGTATTCTGGGAACGGGGTGTGCAGGGCCCTATGTCCAGCCAGTCTCCCAGACCGTGATGCAGCACTTCATGATGGGTTCTCCTGCCCAGATAATCCAGATATCCCTTCATCACACCGTAGAATCTCTCCAGCAGGGAAATATCCCCATACCTTTTGTATACATACCAGGGATTTAAGATACAGGAACTTCCCCATTCCGGCGAATCCACAAATCCCTGATGCCATTTCTCAAATCCGGTGACATATTCCGGACAGATATCCGGTACCAGACCGCTGTCCCGCTGGGCATCCGCCATGTCCCCCTCTATTTTTTCATACAGCCTGTGCACATTCAGATTGTACATTATGGATGGACCGATTAAATGGGTCTGCTCCAGCCATGCCAGCTTTTCCCTGTGGGGACAGTCCGTAAAATAACTTTTGGCATTGCTCTTTATGGCCTGGAGCACAATCCCGTGGATGGCATTAAACAGTTCATTGGAGCAGGAAACCCCTCCCGCCTCTTCCAGATCCGGATAGATAAACTCCCCCTTCAGTCCTGCAAGAACAGGCATTCCGCTTTCATATCCATGGGCTTTGAGTTTTTCCTCCGGCACGGCGCCCCGCATTTCCACATACCGAAAGCCCGTGTATGTGAAATCCGGCGCAAATTCCTGCTCTCTTTCCCCGTTTAAAATATATGTCCAGGCATATCCCATCCCTGTAACACTCTGGTCGATACGCCCCTGCCGGTTCAGCTTCTCTGCCGGGGCAAGGATGATTTTTCTGCCCGCAGCCCCTCCGTCCGTGCGGACCCGGATTCTGGCCCAGCCGGAAAAATTTCTTCCCAGGTCATACTGCCATACCCCCTCCTCCACCTGCCTGACACTGACCGGTTCGTAGGTTTCCATCACCTTCAGCGGTTCCTGCCCCATGGCGCAAAGCTTCCCGGCCGGAGGATCCACACACTGCACCGGCTCCCACACCGTCTCCGTACCGTCCTCTTTCTCCCGGTAGTCCCCATACAGATATTCGTTCTTCCACAGTCTGCCGTCATAATCCTCCCCGCCGTATATACAGCAGAACAATATGGGACTCTTTGTCATCATCCAGGATTCGTCCGAAACTACTATTTGTGTTCTTCCGTCTGCAAAAGTAAGTTCCAGCTGTACAAGCAGCTTTGCTTTTCCGTAGGAACGCTCATAATACACATATCTGCCTCCCGGCACATTAAACATCCCGTCACCCAGCTTCACCAGAATGGCGTTTTCTCCCTGTACCACTTTTTCCGTCACATCATAAGCCGCATACTGGCAGGTCCTGTCATAGACCGTCCAGCCCGGCTCCAGCACATGATCCGACACAGGGCTTCCGTTTAACCAGCACACAAACTGTCCCAGGCCGCAGATGTACAGCTTTGCCTTTTTTAATCCGCTTTTTCCCCCGCATGCGAAAGTTTTCCGGTAGAGATGATACACATGATCTTCCCTCTCCCCGATAAAGCTGCCCTTCCAGTCTTTTTGTCTCATCAGGCCCGTCTCAAACCGCGCCGCCTCACTTTCCGCACGGCATATCCCCCCGGCGCTGTCCAGTTCACATTCCACCTTCCAGGTAAAATTTTCACCGGACAGAAGAGTCCTGCCTTCATAGGGAATGCCGCACATGTGAAAGGACGCCACCCTTCCGCTGTCCCAGGCCGGATTCCCCCTGTCATCCCATACCCGGATCCGGTAACTTTTCTGCCGGATACTTTCCTCCTCCGGCCCTGCCTCCACCCTCCAGCCAAAAACCGGATTCTGACGGTCTATATTATTATTTTCACTTCGGTGGTCAACCTGCAGATGGCAGATTTTCATAACAGACTCCTTCCTTTGCCCCGGCCCATAACCGGCATATATCATTGTCATCTTTTATTATAAAGAAGGGAAACTATTTTTGAATGGAAAAAACATATACGGATTATGCAGAATTCTTATGCCCATAACGGATACCGGGCGGCCTGACGGCCGCCCGTTTT